>CAYUEH010000662.1:1670-3274 GCA_964442465.1 uncultured Laspinema sp.
TCTGGACTGTCCAATTAAGCTGTAAGAGAGGGAACGCTGTGCCACATACCATAGTAACCAACACCTGCGAAGGCGTCGCCGATTGTGTCGATGCCTGTCCCGTTGCCTGCATTCATGAGGGTCCAGGGAAAAATGTTAAGGGGACGGATTGGTATTGGATTGATTTTGCCACTTGTATTGATTGCGGCATCTGTGTCCAAGTTTGCCCGGTAGAAGGGGCGATCCTCGCCGAAGAACGACCGGAACTCCAGCAGACTCCGCAATAAAGGCTGCAATTAAAGAAGGAGTGAAATGGCGATCGCAATCGATCACAGAGGTGGCAGATGATTGGGCGGATTTGGCAACAATTGGTTAGATTCTTCCGGGCTGTTTTGGGAGGGTTCAAGGGTTCATCTCATCGGTCTGAATTAGCACCGACGCGAGACATTCACCCCCTAAGTGATTCCGAATTAGAGCATTATTTTCTCCAGTTGCTCGATGGCATTCATAAAGGTTGGCAGCAAGTTAAGGTGCGGCGATTTTTTGAAGCGTTTCGCGATCGCGTCACCGATGAGCGCTGGAGTGCTTGGTTACGGCAATTTGGTGGCCGTTTACTGGCTTCTCCCGCCACTAATCACGAATTGGCCCTCCGCTTGCAGCGTCTCGGGGAACTCGGATATGGGTCCGTTAGCACTGAGGCTCGTCAAATTGCTACGCAGTTATTGGCAAGGGAAGCACCCTCAGACATTCACCCCCCCACACCCACTGAAAACGAGGAACCGCCGCAGAATGCTGAAGCGATAGGGACTCAAACTGCATCAACCCAGTTGAATCTCTCGGAAATATCCAATCCCGTGGAGAGTTCCGAGACTGTGACACCGGAGTTAATCACAGAATCAACTCAATCAGAAACTGCCCCCGCATTAGCCGTGAGTCTGGATGAGTTGGGGCCGATTCAAGAGCAAGAAACTCCTCTGGGAATTCAAACCCTGGATGAACCTTTGGATGTGAACGGATGGTTTACCCGAGGGGTGGAACGCCTGGAAGCCGGGGACGATCGCGCTGCATTGAATGCTTTCAATCGCGTGATTGAACTCGAACCCAATCATGCCAGAGCTTGGATGAATCGAGGCAATGCCTTGTTTAATTTAGAACAAGCTGAAGAGGCTCTATCGGCTTACGATCGCGCCATTGAACTCAACCCGGATGATGGGTTTTCTTGGGGGGCGCGGGGGGATGCCCTTTACGATTTAGAACGCATTGATAAGGCATTAATTAGTTGGAATAAATCTTTAGACTTAAAGCCAGATAATCCCGAAGTGTGGTATAATAAAGGGTTGGCCTTGGGGATTAATTTAGGCCAATGGGATGAGGCATTAGCCAGTTTAGAGCAGGCGATCGCCCTCAACGCCAATGATGTGCAGTTTTGGTTTTATCGTGGGATTGCGCTATCGAGTTTAAATCAGTTAGAAGAAGCATTAACCAGTTGGGATAAAGTCTTAGAAATTAAACCCGACTTTCGCGATGCTTGGATTAATAAAGGGGTAGTTTTGCAAAAACTAGGCCGTTATTCCGAGGCGATCGAGGCGAATAATCAGGCGATCGGTTTATTATCCCACTAGATG
>CAYUEH010000663.1:0-3269 GCA_964442465.1 uncultured Laspinema sp.
GTTAAAATTGCCGCCCGTTTGCGACGTTCCGCTGCCATTTGCAATTCCATCGAATCTTGCACCGCTTTAGAGGGGACGATATCCCGCAATTCTACCCGGGTAACTTTCACACCCCAGGGGTCGGTGGAAACATCTAATTCTCGCAATAAAATCTCATTAATTTCGGACCGGGCGGTAAAGGTTTGGTCCAGTTCCAACTTACCCATTTCTGAGCGAATTTGAGTTAAAACTAGGTTCACCATTGCCGACTGGAGATTCTCTACTTTATAGTAGGCTTTTTCCATGTCCATAATTCGCCAATAGACCACCGCATCCACACTAATCGAAACATTATCCCGAGTAATACATTGTTGGGGGGGGATGTCTAAGACTTTTTCCCGAATCGTTCCTTTGTAAACAACTTTGTCCAGAAATGGGGTGAGTAATCGCAGTCCCGGTTCTAACTTTCTGCCGTTATATTTTCCCAGGGTTTCAACCAAGGCTTCATTGCCTTGATTGATAATTTTGACACTACCGGCTAGGGCAGAACCCCCAAGGGCCAAAAATATAATAAAGATGAATTGTTCCACCGTAAACCTCCAAGTTAAATCTGAATCTGGCTCAAATTGAAACCATCGAATCAGGGAAAAAGGTAACCATCAAGTTCACCCAATCACCTTTGAATCAAGTAAGTTTATGACTGTAACAGATGCTCGGGAATGACAATCAAGGTATTTCCTTGGCGTCCGACGACAAAGACAGGTTGATGGGGGGCGATCGCCTCTTCGGGATCGGAACATTTCGCCCGCCAAGAGTTCCCATCGTAGATCACCCGTCCCGCCTCTCCCGGAGGAATTGCCGTTAAGGTTTGCGCCTCCTGTGCCTCCGCTAGGGACTGGGGGACTTTTTGCTTTGACAAAAACCGCCTAGACAGCACAATAAAGGCAGCAGAGAGTCCCACCCATAACACCACCTGAATGAAAAAATAGGGGATAAATAGAGAGAGTCCGGCTACAATTAAAGCGCTGACTCCGGGGAGGAATTCCACAAAGGCAGTGGGGAGAACCAGTTCCATCACACAGAGAATGAAGCCAACTGCTAACCAGAAAATGGCCGGATTGAGCTGGCTGAAAAACAGGAGAATGGCAGAGATGGGGTCAAGTGCCATAGCGTTTTCTTCCAAGGTTAAGATAAATTACTAGATTCTGTTCCGGTCGCGATCGCCGAGTTGACGGGGTTCAGGATAAAATTAATGGGGTTTGACTCGCCAATTTAGGACCCCGGGTCCATCCAGTCCCCAAAATCTCGCCATTGGCGTTCCCCGACTGGCGGCACTGTAACTGTCGAGGCTGTTTGGAGTAGCTACAACCAGTGTAGGCTGGCTTTGGACCGATCGCCAGGAACGATCGCCTTCTTTTCATACTGTCATTGCACGCAGAGAT
Organism: uncultured Laspinema sp.; assembly: GCA_964442465.1. Lineage (GTDB taxonomy): Bacteria > Cyanobacteriota > Cyanobacteriia > Cyanobacteriales > Laspinemataceae > Laspinema. The sequence continues at coordinate 1,422 of CAYUEH010000663.1, forward strand.
TATGAGCAGTTCTGAGCCACTCTATTGTCCGAATCCAACCTGTACCCAGCCCGAAAACCCCGTGGGAAATCGGTTCTGTGATGCTTGTCAAACTCCCTTGCTGTATCGCTACTTGTGGGCGGTGGGTTCCGCAGCAGCCGGGTATCCCATTGGCGAACTCATCGGCGATCGCTACCTTGTGGTCAGTCCCCAAATTTGGCTCGATACGCAACCCGCCTCGGCCCCCTTCGTTCCAGAGACATTACCCGAGGCGATTCTAGCCTACCTTAAATTATATCCCCATCGCCTTCATATTCCCGAGGTCTATGGGTTTTGTCCCCTCGGAGAAGGACCCAACGCCGCCAATTTGTTATTACTCGATAATGTCCCCGTCGATGGCAACACCGCCACTCTTTACCCGGGAATGTTGGAACTTTGGCCCCAGACTCCTCCAGTCCGCCAAGTCTATTGGTTATGGCAAATTCTGGAACTCTGGACCCCCTTACTCGAATTAGGCGTTGCTTCCAGTTTACTCAAAGCCGATAATATCCGGGTCCAGGGATCGCGAGTCTGGTTGCGCGAACTTTATGGGGATGCCAGTTTAATTACCCAACCGGACTTACAAGATTTAGGCTATCACTGGTTAACTTGGGCGGGAAAAGTGGCCGCCCCAGTGGGCGATCGCCTCCAAGAAATTGGCAAACAAATGCGCCATCGCAATGCCGACTTAAAGGCAGTCGCCCCCCAAGTCAACCAACTCCTCCTCGAACTCACCGCCCAATTACCCCTGCGTCTGCGCGTCGCCGGAGTCAGCGACTCAGGACCCAATCGCCACCATAACGAAGATTCCTGCTATCCCACCCTCAACGACATCGCCCAAACCGATAAACCCCATACCCATCCCCTCCTCAATCACCTAGCCGTAGTCTGTGATGGCGTCGGAGGACATGAAGGGGGGGAAGTCGCCAGTCAACTGGCCGTCCAAGCCCTCAAACTGCCCCTCCAAGCCCTGATGCGGGAAATTTCCGAAGAACCGGGTCTCGCCATGCCCGAAGTTGTCAGCGAACAACTAGAGGCCATTGTCCGCGTCGTCAACAACACGATCGCCGCCCAAAATGACAAACAAGGACGGGCGTCCCGCCAGCGCATGGGAACCACCCTAGTCATGACCCTGCAACTCCCCCAAAAAGTCACCACCCCCACGGGTCAAGAATTTGCCAACGCCCATGAACTCTATGTGGTTCAGATTGGGGATAGTCGCGCCTATTGGATTACCCCCAACTATTGCCAACAACTCACCGTGGATGATGATGTCGCCTCCCGGGAGGTCCGCCTCGGTCGCGCCCCTTATTCCCAATCCGTGCGCAGACGGGACGGAGGGGCCCTCACCCAAGCCCTCGGAACCCGGGAAGGGGACTTATTGCGGCCCCAAATTCAGCGATTTGTCCTAGAAGAAGATGGGTTGCTGCTCCTCTGTTCCGACGGATTAAGCGATAATGATCGCGTCGAGCAGTTTTGGTCCGATTGCGCCCATGATCTGTTTAGCGGGGCAATTTCCGTCGAAACAGCGGCCCAATGGTGGGTAGACCTTGCCAATGAAAAGAACGGCCATGATAACGTTTCCGTCGTCCTCAGCTATTGCCGCATCTCCCCGGAAAAACTGGTTTTGTTCGACCCCAATCAACTCCCACCCACGGGATTATCCGAGGATGAACTTTCCGATGCATCCAAGGCCCTCCTTTATGACGAGGAAGACGAAGACCCCTCCCCGGGAACTCGCCGCCAGTCCAAAGGCGATCGCACCGGATTAACCCGCAAGCAAACCATCGCCCTCCTAGTCTCCGTCACCCTAATCAGTGCCGCGATCGG
>CAYUEH010000664.1:0-2092 GCA_964442465.1 uncultured Laspinema sp.
GCGGTTGCTGGATTACAAAGACCGATGAATCGAATCCGGCCAGAAGTCGGTGACATCATAGCCCAATTCTTCCAGAAGACTCCGCAATAAAGGTAAACTCAAGCCAATGACATTGGTATGGCATCCTTCCAATTTTTCCACGAAGAGTCCGCCTCGGCCATCGATCGCAAAGCAACCGGCACAGCGCAGGGGTTCTTCTGTTGCTACATAGTTTTCGATTTGCCGATCGCTAATATTGGCAAAGTGCACCCGCGTCATTTGGCAGCGCACTACATGGCGATCGCTGTTTAAATCAAACAAGGCATGACCCGTATAAAGCTCACCCACACCCCCGCGCATTTTTTGCCATCGTTGGACTGCCTCTGCTGGGGTTTCCGGTTTGCCATAGATTTCCCCATCCACTTGCAACACTGAATCGCACCCCAAGACGACCACCCGGGAGGGGTTGTCGGGTTTTTCTGGGGTCACAGTGCGATCGCCTGGATTCCTAAACTTAGCCAACACTGCCTCTGCCTTACATTGCGCCAGGGTATTCACTAGAGTTACCGGATCCGTTGATGTCACCGTTGATTCATCAAAATCACTCCGACAGACAATCGGTTCGATTCCCGCACTTTGCAACAGGTGCAAACGCGCCGGAGAAATTGAAGCTAATACAAATGCAGGAATGCCCATAACCTTATTTTTGCTTATTAGTAGAAGACTTAAACCCCGTCCCCCCTCCCCTCATATAGAAAAGAATTGGGGGGAGGGAGGTCTATCTTCAGCTTGATGATGTTTACGGATTTAGTAAACCGAGAAACTATCCACCACCGTTTGAAACTGCTCTTTCATTTTTTGCGATCGCGCTTCCGAGGTTGATACATTTAGCGTAAAAAGTTTCCCGCGACTAATCGCAACACTGGCAAAATTATGTCGCTCTTGGGTGGGAAGTTTTACTGCATATTCTAACAGATAGTAAGTCTTTGAACCCTTTTCTCTCTGTTCGGCATTAATTAATTCTGCTTCGCGCCCGGATCCCGGGGGGGCGATCGCATTTTTGGAGAGTTTATACCCCACCTCACTCGGCGTCCCCAATTCGGTTAAGGTTTTCCCATCCTTCACCGGAGAGACCACCACGCTCACATTTTCCCGGGTTTCTATCAAATCGTGATAGACCACATCGGGACCATTATTCACCTTCACCGGCACCCACCCATTCGGATACAGGAACTCGTATCCATCGGTACTATCAATATGGCTTTTGAGTCCACTGGCGGCTGAAACCGTACAACTGCTGAGGACCAGACTAACTATGACCACCATAATGGTGGCAATTCGTTTGAGCATGACTGCAATCTCCTTCGTTGATGACCGGGATTGCACCAGCACCAATGGCTGAAGCGCCCCCTTACGCTTGCGCGTGCTCTTATTTTGCCATTGCCGGGGCCGATTTTAGCCAATTTTATCGGATAGCGGGTTTATTTTTTCTTCAAAGCGAGCAAGATGCTTGCACTCCTAGGACTTGGTACAGTCTTAGATAAGCTAGGACAAGAAACCTGGTTTCTTAACCTAATTTGTTGCTAATTACCCACATTTTTGTTAAGAGTTGTAGGGTGGGCATTGCCCACCGTAGGTCCGGTGGGCAATGCCCACCCTACAACTAAATTTTGTAGAGGCGATTCGCGAATCGCCATTTAGGCTTAAACCTGACTATTTTGCCCCAGCAAACCTCTGATGCAGCAGGGTTTAAGGAATTCCTGGAAATGACTCCACCCATTTAATTTTGAGGTCGGGAAAAGAATCAACAACCTGAACTTTAAAATCTGGGAACGACTCAACCACCTGCCACTTGCCACAAGCATCGGGAAAGGAATTAACTATTTTTACCCGGAGGTCGGGAAATGAGGCAACCATCTGAATCTTTAAGTCTGGAAAACTCTCGACAATTTGCACTTGGCCATACAAGGAAATGTCATTGTAGGTACAGTTCGCATCTACCTTGTTTTCAGACCGGGCCGGGGTCACCCAGAGGATGAGTCCGAGGGTAAAAAGGCTGCCGAATATCCACAAAAACCAACGTTTCATCATTTGGCGATAAAATTAATCCGGG
>CAYUEH010000664.1:2192-3259 GCA_964442465.1 uncultured Laspinema sp.
CACTGAAAAAATAAACCGGGTTGGAGTAATAGGCGGGGGTCAATTGGCCTGGATGATGGCGGATGCGGCGGAGGCACTCGGGATCGAACTCGTGGTTCAGACCCCCAAAAATAGCGATCCCGCAGCGGCCCGAGCTGCTGAGGTGATTTTAGCACCGATTGATGATGCTCAGGCTACGGCGCAACTGGCTGAACGCTGCGATGTGATTACGTTTGAAAATGAGTTTGTGGATTTAACGGCGTTATCACAGTTAGAACGACAAGGGGTCCGCTTCCGCCCGAAATTGTCGGTTTTAGCGCCAATTTTGGATAAGTATGAACAGCGGTGTTATTTGCGATCGCTGGGGTTGCCGGTGCCTAAATTTATGGCCTTTGATGGGACAGAACTGCCGCCTACCCCGGACCTGCCTACGGAAAAGGTGGTGATGAAGGCGCGACGGCATGGCTATGATGGTCAGGGAACGGCTATTTGTGGCAGTCGCCAAACTCTCCTCGCCACCTGGGAACGCTGGGGTCGCCCGGGGGTACTCCTGGAAGAATTTATCCCCTTTGAGCGGGAATTAGCGGTCATGGCGGCGCGAAATCAGGCCGGTGAGGTGGTGATTTATCCGGTGGTGGAAACCCAGCAGGAAGCGCAAGTTTGCCGTCGGGCGATCGCCCCTGGGGATGTGACTCCGGAGGTAAAGGCTCAAGTGGAGGCGATCGCCCAGGGTCTATTATCTGCCTTAGATGTCGTCGGCATCTTCGGCATCGAACTATTTTTAACCCCCCAGGGTCAGGTCCTGGTCAATGAAATTGCCCCCCGGACCCACAACAGCGGCCATTTAACCCTGAATGCCTGCAACACCTCTCAGTTTGAAATGCATCTCAGGGCAGTTTGCGATTTACCCTTGCCCGACCCCGCCCTCAACTGTGCAGGGGCCGTCATGGTGAATTTGCTGGGATATGAGGAGTCTGAGGAGGACTATAGCGCCAAACAGCAGCAACTCCGGGCAGTTCCCGGGGCGCATCTTTATTGGTATGGCAAGACTCAATCCCGTCCGGGGCGCAAAATGGGTCATGTAACGG
>CAYUEH010000665.1:0-3238 GCA_964442465.1 uncultured Laspinema sp.
AGAGGGAGTTTCGTCAACGGGTTCAGAGGGAGTTTCGTCGGGACTCTGAGTGACAATCGTAATATTGCCTTGGGTGTAGCGAGAGGGGGGAACTGGGACAGAGAAGTTGGGCGAAATCGTGGTAGAACCTGTGGTAATCGCACCAGCGGTCCCATTAACCGTGGCATCCCCGATCATAAACGGCGTAGTAGTGCCTCCGCTGTGTTCGATGCGGATATTGCCACCGCGATCGCCACTTTCTGCCGATGAAATACTGGCATTGATGCCATTTTCATGATTAAAAGTATCCAGGACCCGCAGGAAATTGCCGGTAGTGATGTTGATGTCACCCCCTTGAGAATTGAGAGTTCCGGTGGCGGTGATATGATCGTTAGCGGTGAGGCGAATTTCTCCCCCAGCAGTGGCGATCGCATCCAAAAATAATTCTCCTGCGGAGTTTAAAATCACGGGTCCTCCGGCAGTGGAGACCCTTCCTAGGGTAATATTAGCGGGCGAACTCCGGGGTCTGGTGGTAATAAAGGTGTTGCCGAGGGTAGTCGGGATATCCGTGGGATTAACTAAGGTTTCGACTCCCGATCGCAAAATTAACGTTGCCGCATTCAGGAGGAGTTCGGCATCGGGGTCGTTCATATTTCCCAAGGTGGTATCGGGACCGGTGATGGTAATATCTCCAGCGGCGATCGCCCCACCCGCTTCAATTTTGAGGGAGACTCCCGTATAAGACCCAAAAATCACATCCCCACTGGCGGTAATAATGGGGTCATATAAACTCACGAACTGACCCCCACCGCCGACGGCATTTTCAATAGAGAAATGTCCCCCAGCGCTCAAGTTAGAATCTCCAGAAATATTCCCGGGACTGACTAAGCGAAGATTTCCTCCCGCTTGAAACGCCGGTTGAATTCCGGTTAAGGCGAGGATATCAATGCTCTGATCGCCGACAATGGTTAAATTGCCGCCTGCGATCGCCTGAAACCCCCTTTCTCCCTCGCGAACCCGGACTGTATCACCGCCTTCCAGGGTTAAGTCCCCCGTGGTCCGCAGTTGACCCCCCACAATCGTCAGGTTTTCAGGGGACGAAAGGATGGCATGGGCGCTATTAATCGTCGTTTGATCCTCGGGGATTGTTGAGGATAGGGGGCGATCGCGCATCACCAGATCTCCTTGTTCCACCGGCAAACCCGAACCCGTCAACATCACCGTCCCCGCCTCCGTGATGGTAATTCCCGTGGCATGACCCACCCCAGTTTGAGTTAGTAATTCTGGTAAAGAAAGGGGATTTACCGATAAAGGAAGACTGCCGGAATTCGCCGATTGCAAATCCTGGGGATTCACCTCAATACTGAGTAAATATCCCTCTTGAGCAATCCGAACCAAACTTTCTCCCGGGACGGCAGCTAGGGTAATGGTTCCTCCGGGGGCGCTGAGGGTTCCGGTATTGAGTACGGTTCCCCCAATTAAGTTTAAATCCTGGTTGAGGTTCACACTTAGGTGAGCGGCATTAATAATATTGCCCACTGCTTGGGTGCTAAAAGAAAAAGCTACCGGCTGGCCAATCAACTGGCTATAGTTGTTGAATTCTTCCCCATCAAACCACCCGGAATTGAACTCGACTCTCGTCGCCGTAGTTGCGGTAAAAGCAGCGGGAACATTCAAGGCCGCATCCGGCCCAAAAACCAATCCAGACGGGTTGATTAAAAATAAATTAGACTGACCTCCGGTGACTTGAATTAAGCCATTAATATAAGACGCCTTCCCTCCGGTGACTCGTCCGAGAATATTGCGAATTTCCGGATTAGAGAGAAAGTTAGCCGTTTGACCGGCATTTAATCCAAATTGTTCAAAGGTATGAAAAAGATTACCCCCATCCCCGGAGACGGTTCCCCCCTGAATGTGAAACACTTCTCCCTCGGGATTGACCACTGTCCCGGTTCCATCCTCCGCCGGTAGAATGGGTTGGCTTGGCTGAGAAACTGCTGCAATGGGAGCAACAAACAAGCAGCATATCCCCCAAGTCAGGGATAACAAAAAGCGGGTTTGATAAACCAGTAGTTTCATGATAAATTGGGTATAAATATAAATGTTTTCATTGGAATAATGGCTGGCAATTCATGGGGGATTGCCTGACGGGGGAATGGGAATTTTGATCATAGCGGAAGTTCAAGGATTCGAGTCGAGGGGGAGCACCCATCAGTTACGATGTGGCGATCGCCCGGGATTCAAAACACTCAAGCCTAGACTCCCTCTCAAGGGAAATCCCTACTCCCAGGGACAAAAATCATCAAAGTTTTAGGGCTTTGGTAGAGTAGCGGGAAGAGAAGCGGGGGTTTTGACACCCTCTCTACTCCTGATTAATAAATTAGGGCTATAAACCTGGTAATAATTGTCTCTATTAAATAGGGATTTGGACGGTATAGGGACTATCTCCTCCGCTCACACTCCCCAGTCGCAGTGCGAGCTCTCCTCTAAGCTGTTATTCTGGATTGACGAAGGGAATAGATTTCCCGCTTCTTCTTGATTTTTGGTGAAGCGATCGCGAACCCTGTCGCCGGACCTCTGTCCTGTTGAAAGGTATAGTTTTAGCGGCCTATATTCAGCCGGATCGAGTTTTCATTCCCTAGGCTCAACAAAATAGACCCATTCCCTGGAACAAATCACCGAGTTTGATGGCGATCGGCTCTTTCGATAAAATTAGAATGACCCCCCCTGGCTCTCAATCGTTTGAGTCCACATTGAACTACTCTAAACTTAGCGTTTTCTAGTATAGTCCATGTCTCGGGAAATGACCTCACCTAAACGATAGAGTTTGACCCGGGGAAATTGTTCAGATTTTCTGGTTCTCATGAACCGAAAGGAAGATGCCGATTTAACCGATTTCAACTAGAACTGTCCCAGGGTAGAGAATACCTCACTAAGGATCCCGATCCCCCACCCAGAACCCTTCACCCCAGATTGAGGCCCCTCAAAGAAAGCCCCCGATGTTGGGACTCTCCTTTGCGATGGAGAATCCCGAAATTTTATCTTCAAATTCGTCTAAATTGAACAGGGGATGTCCCCTCACCTCTATCCCGCTACCCCAGAATTCTTTTAAAAATTATCAAGGAGAAAATCTTTCCAATTTGATGTTCAATCAAGTCTCTAATTCAAGCATGATTGGGGGTTTTAATCGAGGGTAGGGTCAGTCGAAATAAATTTTATCCTTTTCCAAAGGAGTGGGAGCATCTTGCTCCCTTGTTAC
>CAYUEH010000666.1:0-3235 GCA_964442465.1 uncultured Laspinema sp.
CCTACAATTTTTAATGCTTTGATCAACCGGATTTAGTATCATGTAAAGTCGATTCCCGAATCGACCCTACATGGAGGTCATTTCTAAGCCCTAGACCCGCCCAATTTCACAGACAATTTTTGCCCTAAATTCGTGATTCTGGATTAACTTGCCATCGTTTCATAACTCTGAGCCAGTTGCTCCGGGGTGAGTTGTTCATACCCTTCAAACGGTTGATGAATCCAGGGATTATCCGTCAGGTGATCGACATAATAATCCGGTTGAATATCCGAACCCGCTTTATACCAGAGGACGGCGGTGCGAATCTCCTGGATTTGATTTTCATAATGGGAATTCAGCCATTGTTGGGTTTCCTGGAGGGAAATTCCCGTATCTACTAGGTCATCGACCAATAAGACATGAGGGCCGAGGGTCTCGCCGATCGCCGTTAAGTGGCGGGCAATTTTCAAGGCCCCTCGGTGTTGGCCGTTAGCACCCCCATAAGAGGCTGTAGATAAAATCCCTAACGGGCGATCGTAAATCCGGGCGAGGATATCCCCCACCCGCAGTCCGCCTTTGGCAATGCAAACGATCTGGTCAAAATGCCAATTGGACTGATAAATTTGGACCGCAAGCTGCTCTATTTTTTGGTGGTACTCGGCCCAACCGATATAAAGGTCACGCATGGGGGCAATTTTTCCAACAGTAGCAACAGGAAGCCGGAACAGAGGTAATAGATAAAATTAGCATAAAATTGACCAACCGTATTGTATGCCACAATACAGAAAAGCGCCGATGAAATTTATATTGTCCCGGGCGCTTGTGTTCCTCCTCCAGCAATGGCGGTCATCTCGCCGTACTCTTTCCCCGGAAAAAACAAAGTCCATGAATCACTCGTCCCCTTCTGCTCCAGTTTCCCACACTTCCCAGCCCGAAAAACTCAGGTTCTCCACAAAACTGGCTTATGGTGCTGGAGATATGGGGGCTGGGATCACCACAATTTTAATCTCGTTTACCCTCCTGTTTTTTTTAACTGAGGTGGCGGGTTTAGACACCGGATTGGCAGCAACGGTCCTGATGATTGGCAAGGTGTGGGATGCCATCAATGACCCGATCATTGGGATGTTGAGCGATCGCACCCGGTCTCGCTGGGGACGCAGGCGATCGTGGATGCTCTTTGGCTCCTTGCCCTTTGGGCTGTCTTTTTTTCTGTATTGGTTAGTCCCTCACTTCAGCGCCAACCCTGACGTAAATTACTGGGCGAGGTTCGCCTATTACGTCCTGGTGAGTATCTTTTTCCAAACCGCTTACACCGCAGTCAATCTCCCTTATACAGCCCTTACCCCCGAACTCACTCAGGACTACGATGAGCGCACCAGTCTCAACAGCTTTCGGTTTGCCTTCTCCATTGGTGGGAGTATCTTAGCTCTGATGTTGGGTGTAGTCTTGACTCAACTCATTCCTGACGAGAACCAGAGGTATGTCACCCTAGGTGGCATTTGTGCACTTCTTTCCATGCTTTCCCTCTATTGGTGTATCTTCGGAGTCCAAGAACGGTATCAAACCCCATCAGACCCCACCAGTTTATCCCTAATTGCTCAGTTCAAAATTGCCCTGAGCAATCGTCCGTTTCAGTTTGTGATCGGGATTTATCTGTTTTCTTGGTTAGCGCTTCAATTAACCACAGCCGTTATTCCCTATTTTGTCGTAAGTTGGATGCGGCGAGATTCATTTTTTGAAGTCGCCTTAATTGTGCAAATCGTGGCGATGATTATGTTATTTGTCTGGAGCGCAATTAGCCGCTCATTGGGAAGGAAGTCCGTTTATTTTATGGGCATGGGGTTTTGGATTATTGCTCAAGCTGGACTCTTCTTTTTACCCCGCGATCGCACGGATTTGATGTTCTTCCTCGCCGTTTTAGCCGGTGTGGGCGTGGCAACGGCTTATCTGGTGCCTTGGTCTATGCTCACCGATGTGATTGATTTAGATGAATTGAATACTGGCCAACGTCGAGAAGGAATCTTCTACTCTTGTATGGTCTTTTTACAAAAGCTGGGGTTAGGTTTGGGGATTTTCTTCGTGGGACAAACTCTCAGTTTGTCGGGTTTCATTTCATCCCCTGACAGTTCCCCGATTGCCGAACAACCGGATTCGGCTTTGTTTGCCATTCGCATGGTGATTGGTCCTCTACCGACCCTGTTTTTAATTGGGGGTTTAATTTTGGTTTATTTTTATCCCCTCTCTCGGGAAGTTCATGCGGCGATTTTGTTGCAGCTTTATGAACGGAAGCACAAGGCTTCTGTCAAGGGTGCAGACTAGACTATCCGGTGACGATCGCCGGTTCGGATATCCCTCCCGTTCAGAGGGCCGATTTTCTCCCGCTCCTGCGGTTCTGGCTCTATAATAAAATAGTGAATGTAAAGTTATGTAAATTTTCTGAATCTATGACGCTCTTAAGTTTAGAAGAAATAGCCGTCAAGCTGGACAGTAAGAATTCCGGCGATCGCATGGTAGGCTTGGCTTCCTTGCGGAATGTCCCCGCTGCGGATGCCTTTCCTTTTATCGAAAAGCTCCTCAATGATGAGAACCTCCAAGTGCGATCGATGGCTGTCTTTGCCCTAGGCATTAAAGCCACCGCCCAATCCTTTCCAATTCTGGTCAAAATCCTCGAAGGCGAACCGGACTATAGCATTCGTGCCGGTGCAGCCGGGGCCCTGGGATATCTCGAAGACGAAAGAGCCTTTGAACCCCTGGTGCGCGCATTCTATGAAGATACCGATTGGCTAGTTCGCTTTAGTGCCGCAGTCTCCCTAGGAAATCTCAAGGACCTGCGGGCTCAGGATCTGTTGCTCAGTGCCTTAGATAGCGATGAAATCGTCTTGCAACAAGCGGCGATCGCCGCCCTTGGGGAAATTAAATGCATTGAAGCCGTCGATCGCCTCTTACGTTTCGTCCAGTCCAAGGATTGGCTAGTGCGTCAGCGCCTCGCCGAAGCCCTGGGACATCTCCCCAGTGAAAAAAGCATATCCGCCCTCAAATACCTGGCCAAAGATAGTCATCCCCAAGTTTCTGAAGCAGCAACCCTCTCTCTGCAACGATTAGCCGATGCCACGGCCCTTTAAGATGGGCGATCATAGCGCGTCTTCCAGCAGTCGGACCCTAAAATTGAGCAGTGGGAGCATCTTGCTCCCGACTGCTCAAGTAGAGAAAGATGCTCCCACTGCATTACAGGCGATTCTCGAATCGCCCCTACAGA
>CAYUEH010000667.1:0-3235 GCA_964442465.1 uncultured Laspinema sp.
CTTCCCGGATTTACCGCAAAGGTCCGATCCGTTCTGGGGGCCAGTAGATTTTATACGCCTTACCGATAATGTGATTTCTCGGGACATATCCCCAAACGTGAGAATCAAAGCTATTGTTACGATTATCGCCCAACACAAAATAATGATCTGCCGGGACTATCTGGGGGTCTAAATTGTACTGGGCAGGGCCAGCAACATAGTCCTCGGAAAGGGGCTGATTGTTGATATAAATAATCCCATCGTTGAGACGGATGACATCTAAAGGCATCCCGATGGTGCGTTTGATAAATAAATCCCCCGCATTGGGGTCAATGATTTTCGCAAATTCTGGAGCACGAAAGACAATCAAATCCCCCTTTTGCATTGGGCGATTGTGAGCTTTTAGGGCGAGAATTTGGTCCCCGGAACGGAGAGTAGGGACCATCGAATCACTGGGAATTGTAAACCGCTGCACCCAATCATGTTCAACCCAAGCGGGAATCAAAATAGCGGTGAGCTTGAAGACTAAAATCAAACTCACAATCATCACAATTGGGTCTTGGGAATGGATGGCCGATCGCGGACAGGAAAAATAAGCATGGTAACAGGCGATCGCATACAGTAACGGCGGAATCAGCAACCATCCCGGATGCAATCGGGCAATATTAGAGGCGACAATTAGGCTAATCATCAAAACCGCGCCTAGGCCGAAGTTTTTTAAATACAGATGGCCTAGGCCGGGTAACAATTGAGATAAAAATACCGCAACCCAAGGATTATTTTTATTTCTTTTATTTTTAAGCACCCGTTCTAGGCGCAAAAAAGATAGGGTTTTAAAACATCGATGAGCATCGATAATATTGACCAGATAAATGCCAAAAATTGGAAAAACTAACCCCAAACTGGTTAAGGTATTTCCCTCGGGACTAAAGAAGGCGGCAACGGCCACCGTAATTAAGACCGCTTCAATCAAAATAATGAGTAACCCTCGGAAAAATTTTCCGGCATAAATCTGTCCGAGACCCGGAAACAGGACGGATAAATTAACTGCTAACCACGGGTCTTTTTGCCGCTTGGTATTGCGCGATCGCCTGGGTTGCCCCCCGGTTAAGGGGGAATGACGATTGCGGGTCGGGGCGGACAATGTACCGTTGGGGTGAGAAGTATTTCGCCTTCTGCGTCGTCGGGTGCCGACGGTTCGCACATTGGCGCCATCCCCCAGGGCAAATTCTTCACTCCAGATCACTGAGCGATCGCGATTTTTGCCCAAAATCCGGACCCGGGCGACTGCCGGAATTCTCAGTTTCATCAGCAGTTCCCGAATCGCCCAGACGCACCGTTGCCGATGTCGGGGAGTCGGCGCGTGAACACTCACGGACAATAAACCCTGATGCAAGCGCACCTGAGATCTCATGCCGTGGGGGGTTAAACAGTCATCAATCAAGGCGGCGATCGCCCGCAGATCGCCTTGTTTCGCTTGGGCTTGTAGCTTTGCCGGTGTCATGATACTATTCCCCAAGATCCGGTACAGCACCCATCACCGCCACGCTCAACCCTCGAATAGTTGAGAGTCGGTTTGCCTGGAATATCCCCCGGAGTTCGGCGATTAGACCTCTTGCAAAAGTCCGGAGTGATCCCCCCAACCCCCCTTGTTAAGGGGGGCTTTTGAGAATTCTGCCCGAACTCTCTAGTTAACCCGTCACCATGAGTCGTAGATTGCATCCGTCGTCCGTCCTTCACGCGCATCTTTAATTCAGTTTAGCGTCGCCGATGAACCAGGGTAGCATTGGCCTGATCCACTGGCACCACCAACATTTCACTAATATTCACATGGGGGGGTCGAGTCACGCAAAACCGGACTAAATCCGCAATATCCTCCCCGGTGAGGGGAGTTAAATCCTGATATACCTTTTCGGCGCGATCGCAGTCGCCATGAAAACGCACCAAACTAAATTCCGTTTCCACTAACCCCGGTTCGATTTCCGTTACCCGCACCGGAGTCCCGATTAAATCTTGCTTCAAACCATCGGAAATTGCCCTGACTGCCGCTTTCGAGGCACAGTACACATTCCCCCCCGGATAGGCCACTCGACCGGCGATCGAGCCAATATTCACCACATGACCGGATTGCCGTTCTACCATCCCAGGTACCACCGCCCGCGTCACATATAGCAATCCCTTGACATTGGTATCCAGCATTTCCTCCCAATCGTCAATATTGCCTTCGTGGAGTTTGGATAATCCCCGACTCAGACCCGCATTATTGACTAAAATATCAATCTGATTCCAATCTTCCGGAAGATTGGACAAGGTAGCATCCACTGCTTGGCGATCGCAAACATCCAACCCCAAAACATGAGTCTGAATCTGATACTGTTGCTCCAATTGAGTTGCTAACACCTGTAGCTGTTCCAAACGCCGCGCCGCCAAAATCAAATCTGCACCCGCCTGGGCCAACAGTTCGGCGCAAGCGGCTCCAATCCCACTACTCGCACCCGTAATCAACACAATTTTACCCTTGAGGGACACCATAATCTTTGCTCTCAACTCTTATCAACGACCTGTTTAAAGGTATCAGAGAAATGGCGAGGCGGTACACCCACCATCAACGCCGAATCATTTCGCAAGTGAATTTCCACATCCCGCCGACGAGAGGAAAAGGCACTCGCTTCAGCTAACAACCGAGGGGTGAGAAAATGCACCCGTTGATTGGCAGAACCGCGCCACCCTTGGTTATCATTGAGTTCCGGCAGATAAAGTCCATCAATTAACACATCAATTTGCGACAAGACTCGGGCGATCGCCGGGTCAGACTTGGCCTGTAACTGTTCTAAGGTAAACCCGGTATAGCAGATAATCGAACAATCCACCTCTGCCAAACGTGCAAATAATTCACTGAGTGCCTGCGCCTGTAACATCGGTTCTCCCCCGGAAACTGTTAATCCTTCTGTTCCCGGGACGGATAAAATGGTTTCCGCCAACCGTCGCGGTTCCACCCCCGTCGCCGCCACCTGGGGAATCCAATCTGGGGAGATACAACCGGAACAGTTAAAACAACAACCTTGCACCCAAATCGCAAACCGCTGACCCGGACCCAAAGTGCGGGTGATGGGACAAAGTTCGGCTAAGTTCAGTAAAGTCATGGGGTTAGGGTTGGGGGTATGGTCCATTGTCAAGCGTAGCGGTTCTCATGTCCATAATGTACTACCCTCACCCCAAACCCCTCTCCCAGAACATCCGAGGGGCTTTGAAAAGT
>CAYUEH010000668.1:0-3234 GCA_964442465.1 uncultured Laspinema sp.
TTTTCTATTTGATTCCGAAACCTATCAAGCATCCCGATGACTTCGGGATGTAACTCGACATATTCATCCTGGTCAAACGCTTCTAAATAACCCCCATGAGCGATTTCATTTCTGGTTTTTAAAAGTTTTTCATCAATTAATTTTTTCTTGGTGCTGTAGAGCGAAAAATCTAGTCCCAATAACAGGGTGATTTCTTCCAACACTTCCGAGGAAAGATTCGAGGCGGTAGAGATGGCATCTTTCGGCAAACTACATCGTTGATTTAATTCAGCGCGAAAAAAGTCACAAACGGGAATATACAAAGACGGTTTATTGGTTTCTTTGGCCTCTTTGAGTTTTTCCTTCATCGCCAAGGCTAAAAAATTACTCGAAAGCTCTTGATAGGTCAGTTTTTTATTACTAACATAGTCCAGGTAAACATTGGCCGCTAATTTGATGAATCCTTCCCAATGGGCATAGAGAATGCAGACAGCACTCCGCAATAAAACCTGATGTTGTTGCCGAGAAAATGTTTTCGATTCTACCAAGGATTTCATAGCCGCTAGTTCTTTCTTTCGCCAAGCCAAATCCTCAGCCAATTTATCACTTAGTTGTTCAGCAGTCCGGATTTTCATGAAGAAAAAACCTTTCTCCCAAGGGGAATCAGATGGGGTAAACGTCGGGCTGCATTCACTCCAGCACCCGACCATTTTTGATAGGTTGAATCAGACCAAATTGTTTTGATTCGTTGCGGTATTTGGTCCGGGGCAAGGGGATTTTTATAATGGTATCCTATTCCTAATGCTACGACTTCGTAGGCAGATAAGAGAAAGCCCCCTAAAAATTTCTCATCTTGCCCTCGATATCGCTTAAAGCTATTATCTCCCATTGCTTCATTCAGAAGATTGAAGGTGACATCGAATGCTTGTTCGATATGGCTGTAATCTAAATCAGGTTTAAGCGCCATTTCTCGCATTCTAGTGGTGAGGAATTCGCTGACATCACCGCCGAGTTGTTGCAGGTTCTCCTCGGTTCTATCAAAGAGTAGGATAAACCGGAGGACTAACTCCATATCATACTGTTCTTCATACAGGCGATCGCTTAAAGCAATACAGTTTTTAAAAGATTCGCGATCGGCTAGAGAACGCATCAACTGATACAGGTCTTTATTTAACATTAACAAGATGCAGTTTCTGACTTCTTGAGGAGTGGCGATCGAGCCTCCGGTATTGAGTCGCTGAAACAACTCATACTTAATCATCTGATCGCTTTCTTTTTGGATAATATTTACGGTAATTTTAGCCCGCTTTATCAATAACCGCTGAGTTGGAGTCAAAGAATTATCTGGGTCGTTGGGGTCATTCCATTTTTTATCTTTCAATGAAGGTAAATAGTGGGTTTCTTGTAACTTAATAAAAGAGGCATCTTCATCTGGAGACGCCGGTTTCAACAACCCGACAAATTCATAAATCGTTGAGAGTCTCTGCACCCCATCGATAACATCCCAAATCCCATCCTCTCTTTGATTAACAAAAATAGCGGGAATTGGGATTCCTAATAAAATTGATTCTATAAAGGTTGATTTTTGATAATTTGACCACCGGAAAAACCGTTGAAAATCGGGGTGAATATCAATTTCGTCATTTTCATATAAGCTGATTAACTCTCCAATTGACATGGAGTAGTTATCTGTCTTAATTTCTTGCCTAGTTTTATCAATTTCTTCTTGTAAAGCCATGATTGAAAAACCTATTATATTTGGGTTAAACTCAACCGTTAATTTAAGTCAAACGATTTAGCCAATTATAGAGCACATCAGATGAATTTGTCAACTATTGCATGGCAAAGTCCTCAACACCGGCAGGGTTTAAAATTGTAGGGGCGATTCGCGAATCGCCCCTACAGGGGTTGGTTTAAACCAACCCCTGTTCATGACTCAGGAGATCGCCTCTAGTAGTGCCGGAGATATGATAACCTATGATTATCTCATCTTATCTCTAAAATCCTCATGCACCCACAACGAATTGAACCCGGTCCTGGACAAGAATCCGTTTGGGATTATCCTCGTCCTCCTCGGTTGGAAGATGTCTCCAAACATCTCCAAATCATCTTTAATGGAGAAATTATTGCTGATACTCGCAACGCCAAGCGAGTCCTGGAAACCAGTCATCCCCCAGGTTATTATATCCCACCAGAAGATATCAAAATGGAATATCTGAGCCGAACTCCTAAAAGTAGTTTTTGCGAGTGGAAAGGGGCGGCGGGATATTACACGGTGACGGTTAAGGAAAAACAAGCGCCGAATTGTGCTTGGTTTTATCCGAATCCCACTCCCCAATTTGAAGACATTAAAGATTATGTGGCATTCTATCCAGAGTTGATGGATATTTGCTATGTGGATGGAGAAGAAGTTCAACCTCAACCCGGTGGGTTTTATGGAGGTTGGATTACTTCGGATATTGTTGGACCTTTTAAGGGAATTCCCGGTAGTTGGGGATGGTAGGCAACTGACTGTAGGGGCGATTCGCGAATCGCCCCTACATCGGATAAATACGACTAAAAATTTGGGGTTAGTTTTTTAAGTTTCATGGGGTTAGTTTTAAGTAATTTAACGCTAAAAACAGGGCGGCGACGCTTCCGGATACGCAGATTTCTCCCTGGGTGATTTTCTCCAAAACGGCAGAAATTGGGACTAAAACAACTTCTATTTGTTCGGTAATATCTAAAATTTGCTGTCCCGAATCTTCCGCATCTTTGCCTAAAAAAATATGAATGGTATTGGTGTCTTTAACGGGATTATCATAGAGGGTGGCGAGTTTAATCAAGTTCGGGCAATGGTAACCTGTTTCTTCGGTCATTTCACGCGCTGCGGCTGCTTCTGCTTTTTCGGTTTCTGGATTGAATGCGCCAGCAGGTAATTCTAACAAAATTTCCCCGACTCCATGTCGATATTGTCGCACCAAGACGATTTCCTGCTGGGGGGTAACGGGAACGACTAAGGCAATATCTGGACGGACATTCACAAAGAAATCATCTATAATTTCGCCGGTTGGCAGTTGGATTTCATCTTGGCGAACTTTGCACCATTGGTTATCG
This sequence comes from uncultured Laspinema sp., assembly GCA_964442465.1. Lineage (GTDB taxonomy): Bacteria > Cyanobacteriota > Cyanobacteriia > Cyanobacteriales > Laspinemataceae > Laspinema. The sequence goes on from CAYUEH010000668.1 coordinate 3,076, forward strand.
AAAACTAGGCGCGATCGCAACTGTTTCCATTTCTGCAATTCTTTCATAAAATAAAAGGAATCTCTCTCTGTTTTACAACAACTTTACTACTATGACCGATAAAATCACAGTGATTCAAGGCGATATTACCAAACAACAGGTGGATGCGATCGTCAATGC
>CAYUEH010000669.1:0-3215 GCA_964442465.1 uncultured Laspinema sp.
TATCAAAGAGTTCTGTCTCTCGAACGGAGTTAAAATCAGACTCATGTTGAGCCATTTCTCTAATTTCGGGATTGAGAGAGATCGCCTGCCGGAGGTTATCGACTGCCATATCTGTATCACTTTTCAAGGCATAGCAGCGGGCTTTTCCGTACCAGGCATCGGCTTTGTCGGAACTGGTGCGAATGGCTTTGTTATAAGCTGCGATCGCCTCGTCGTAGCTTTGCAATCGAGTATAAGCGACTCCCTGACCTAAAAAGGCTTCATAACACTCGGGATTAATTTCTGTTGCTTTGTCATACATCTCCACGGCATTTTCATATTTCCCCTCCCGAAATAGCTCATTCCCTTGTTTGACGTAAATGCCAAAGATTTCCTGGAAGGGTTCTTCCATCCGATCTTGCATTTTCATCGACTCTTCCAGGGTGGTGCGAGCTTCTGAAATTAAGTTTTGCGTGGCTAAGGCCATTGAAATCAATTCGTTTAATTGAGCGGTACTCTTCGGTTCTTCTGAGAGCGCCAAAGGCATTCCGCCTTTCTCACTTTTAACCAAGCTCCCCCCTTTTTGTGAGGAAGGGAGTTGTGAGGGAGGGGTTTGGCCGAGTTGGTCTCTCACCTCACTTGCGACCTGATTGGCGACGCTTTTTCTGAGCAGCCAAATTCCGCCCAAGGTTGCTGCCACGGGAAGCACCACTAACCCGGCGATCGCAGCGGCTAAGGGACTCATCGTCCGCATAAAGGCCCGGTCTACTTCCGCTTGAATCTGCTGTTGAATGGCTGGATCGAGCTCTGAAGTTTGTTGTAACACCTCTTGCTGGGCTGCTTCCGATTCCGGGGCATTCTCTGGCTCATTCTCCGGAGCATTCTCCGTCGTGACTGCCGGAGTGGGTTCCTCCGTTGGGGTGGGGTCCGCAGAGGGGGTCGGAGTGGCCGCTTCCGGGGTAGAGGATGCCGGAGTCTGTTCAACAGGGACCAGGGGTCTGGGTGGAGGGGGAGGGGTCGGACGTTGTGCCGTCGCTGCACCCACCGACAGCAAGAGCGTAACCAAGACCAGGGTGCTTTGTCCAGCGATCCTCGCGCACAGGGCGGTGAGCGGCGCTAGATCCATCGCAGGCGGCATCTCTGGACGAACTGCCTGCTTCGACATAGAAAAGGGACGCCTGACCCTGAGAGGCCCCCTTGTGTTCCCGACTCGATTTGTCATGGTCATGGAAATCTCACCTATTAATCGCTCGACGACTTCACCACTTTGGCATTACTGTAGATGATTCTACCGATTTTTCGGGTCTTAATTCTGTGATTTTTAAGGCCAAAAGTCTGCCAATCCAGACAATCCAGGACCGGAGCAATGCTGAGTGGGTTATCTTTTTTTATCGGTCAAGTTTTTAATCATATCATTGCCTCGATCGCCTATCAAGATGGTAAAAATCCATCTCCCCGGGCATCGGACTAGGTATTAAATAAAAACGACAAGAACCCGTGTTTCTAGCCCAGATTTGGTGCTAATTGGCAGGGATTTGGTAATGAAACCCAGGTTTTAACCCCGACTGAAGCGATCGCCGACTCTGGTATAAAGGGGATGGAAACTCAAGATTCTCTCTAAATTTCACCGCATGGAGGTCCGGGCAAAACATGGGAACGCAATGGGAAAATTTTCTGCAAAATCTGGGAGAGTGGGAGGGGTCGTTCACGCGACTCTCACCCACGGGCACCCTCCTCGAAGACACCCCCACGCGACTTTCCTTGGAGGGATTGGACGATAATCAACGGGCGCGCCTGACTCTACGGTTTTTTGCCCCAGGGGGGAATTGGGAGACAGATCCGCCAGTTAAGGAAGTAGTCCAAGAGTACCAATCCCTGGGGCGGCATATTTTATTTTTCGATTCCGGGGCGTTTTCTCAGGCGTCGATGCAACTGTCCCCCGTCTCCAATTTGCTGATTGAGTTCGGGTTCATCTGGGGTAACCGTCGCTTGCGGGCGGTGCATCAGTTTGCGGTGGGGGGTGAGGCGGAACGGTTTACCTTGGTGCGAGAAAAGCGGGTGGGTGCGGGTGCGACGGAAAATCCGCCCCTGACCCTAGAGCAACTGTTGGGACGGTGGGAAGGGGAAGCGCAGACGCTGTTTCCGGATTTGCGAAATCCGGAGACTTTCAAAACGACTCTGGAGGTGCAAAGAACGGGGACAGACGGTGTAGAGCAACGGATTACTTTGGCGAGTGGCAATCATCGCCCTGATGAAATCCAGTCTCAGGGGCGGGTTGAGGGGTCGATGCTGGAGTTCGAGGGGGGTGATCATCCGGTTCGGGTGTTGATGCTGCCCGATGGAGCTTCCCTGACTTTTCCGCACCGGGTGGAAGTGGGGCAAATGTTCTTTTTAGAGGCGGGTTGGTTAATTGAACCCACTCTGCGACAGCGATTAATGGGCAGTTACAATCAGAGGGGAGAATGGACGAGCCTCACTTTAGTGACTGAGCGCAAGGTGGGATAAGGTTCGGAATGGGTGGGGGTTAGATTAAAGAACAGGAGCGTTGTAGGGCCTTTTGGAGTAAAGATTGATATTCCCGATCGCTGATGGTGTAAGCTCCAAATCGTTCTAAGTGGGGGTTGTTCATTTGGGCATCAAATATCATAAACTGGCGATCGCGCAGTCGTTCTACAAGTTTGACCATCGCCACCTTGGACCCTTCGGGAATCTGATAAAACATCGACTCGCCAATAAAAGCTCCCCCGATCGCAATTCCCAGAATCCCCCCCGCGAGGTTATTTCCTTGCCAGGTTTCAAAACTATGGGCCCAACCCTGGCAGTGTAGTTCCCAATAAATTTCTTTTAATTCAGGAGAAATCCAAGTCGTCTCGCGATCGGAACACCCCTCGACGACTGCCTTAAAATCTCGGTCGATCGCCACGGTGAACCGTTCTTGATTGAGAACGCGATTCAGGGATGAAGGATAGCGGAAGCGATCGTCTAGGGGAATCAGTGCGCGCTGGCGACTGGAGTACCACCCGACGCTCTCATCGCCCACATTCGCCATCAAAAAATAGCCTTGGGCGTAACCTTGGATGATTGACGGAATATCAAATTCCATGAACTTAGCCGGTTAAAATTTGAGAACTTGCAGACACAGACAAGGGAGGAACGGGTTACAAAGGGAAGAAATTGCTGCCCTCAAACCGGCTCAAGAATTAAAAATATCATGAAACTTAGGGAATATTCTGACT
>CAYUEH010000670.1:0-3206 GCA_964442465.1 uncultured Laspinema sp.
GCTTGAATTTTAGCCAATTCTTCCGGCGTCAATTCTTCTAAGCGCTTTTGCAAAACTGCCGTTTTATAATCTTCCACCTGCTGATGATAGGTCATATCTCCATTCACAGCACGGAATAAATAGGTCAGCAACCATCCCACTAACCCGCCGACTAATAAAACTTGACTCCAAATTCCGGCAGTAATGCTATCAAACCCGGCTCCCTGGAATCCCAGATAGGCTAAACCGCCAGCCAGGAAAACACCCAAGCCAATCCCTAATGCATCAATTCTTCGCATAATTGCGTGATTTTTATCTAAATTTTATGAATAATTCGAGGACGAAGAAATCGAGAATCAACTCATTGCCAGATGTTCTAGCGGTTGATTTCCCAATTTCTTCATGCCTGTTTTAAATGTTAATTTCTCGTCGCTTGGGTCGAAAATTCAAAAAGGGAGCGAGCACTAACATTCCCGGGAAAAAGAAAAACACTAAGAAATACAGAAAAGCCCGTTCAAAAGAACTGGCGACATACCAGCGCTTTTGTAACCAAAAGTAGAGGGCTAAGGGGACAACCAATAGGTAAATCCCGCCTAAAACCACATACAACAGTAAGGCAATAGTCATATCGTTGAGAATCGGCATGATGGCAATGATGAGGGTTTTACAATAATGAGGCGCGATCGCCTTAATGCAAGGAGTTTACCCCATTTTTGGAGGGGTTCGCACTGGCTCAACTCGCCCACGTCCGTATTGTAACTTGCTCAGGGTCTCCAGGTACTAATTCCTCCCCCTCTCCATGTGTATTTGTAGGGGCGCAATGCTTGCGCCCTCAAGGTGTCCTCGTGACTTGGCTCTGCCGAGTCACGCACATTAGGAGGCTCTGCCTCCTAATCCCTACTAGGCGGCAGAGCCGCAGAAGGCCCATGTCATGGCAGAGCCATGACACGAGAGGGGTATTTCTAATAACCGCCCGGTTCTTCCTCGTATTCCTGCACTTTGGTTTTCTCCGGGATATTAATCCGAGGGGGATTGTAGGACTTATCCTCTTCTTGAGCCCAGGCGTCGGATTCTACATCACTGTATTCATAATCCTCAGCATATTCCGGTTCTTCATAGACTGGAGCGGCGCTATAGCTGGGTTCCTCGTAAGCCTCCTCATAGCGCTCGTTGTAGTCCATATCGTAGGTATCGCGAGAGGTGGCTTCGCTCCAGTTATCTTCTTCTTCTAAATCATCTTCGTAGTAAATCGGTGCAGGTTGAGCTTGGCGCAACGGTTCCACCACAGGTTGTTGCCAGGATTCATCCTCATCCCAGACTTCTTCCACTACCCGGGAGGGCGCACGCAAGGGTTCCGGAGCCGGAACTCCCATCCCCGTCGGCAGTTGATTTTCCGGTCGCGCTGTGGGCATAATCAGGGCTTCTTCTTCTCGCGCCCAAGGGGGTTCCCCAATGCCTAACCGCTCTAAGAATCCTACAGTAATCTGCGAGAGTCTTTCTTCTGCCCCTTCAAACACAATCAGGCGATTGGGCCCACTGCTGACAATTTCCTCAACGGGGAGTTCGTAGGTACTAATCACTTGGTCAGGGATTTGCGGTAGTCCCAAGGAAGCAATCACCAGGGATACCAGTTCCCCCGTTGCCAGGTCAAACTTGAACCCTCTGGCGCGTCCCAACAGTTCGCCAGTTTCGGTAATCACTTCGCTGTTGATAACCCGGCTGTAGGCATCTACGTCAATATCTTCGATGACATCTTCATCTTCAACCAAGATTACATCGCCAATCTGTTCAATGCTCCTGAGAAACATGAATCGGGGCATTCCGGCGACTGAGAGGAGATTATCTCGCAGACCCAAGGCTACAACCTGTCGGCGGTCAATGTCTACCAACAGTTCTTTGACGACCCCCAGGCGTTTGCCGGTGTCGCGGGTGATTACTTGAGTATTTAACAAGTCGGAGCGCAGACGGATGGTATCAGATGTCATTCTTAGTTGAATCCTAATAGCGAATTCTCTTTAATATTACTGTCCATAAAATCATATAGCGGGTCTAAATCATCTGGGTGGGGAAGAAGCCCTCACCCCCAACCGTTGGCGGCCCAGAACGGGAGAGGGGAGCCGAACGAATTGTTAATTCATTTAGACTCGCTATACAGCCGAAGTCTTTGGCTCAATTTGTAATCCAATGACTTGGGTATAGGCTCCCCGGGCTTGGGTTACGCCAATCACCCGCTCGGCTAGTTTGAGCATGGGAGTTTTGTGACTGACGACAATAAACTGAGCCACGTCAGCTTGCTGTTTTATTATTTTAGCCAATCGTTCCACATTTGCCCCATCTAAGAACATATCCACTTCATCAAAGGCGTAAAACGGTGATGGACGATACCGTTGCAGGGAGAAGATAAAACTGAGGGCGGTGAGGGATTTTTCTCCCCCAGACATGGAGGCTAATCGCTGTACGGGTTTGCCTTTAGGATGGGCAACGAGGGACAAACCACTGCTAAAGGGGTCTTCGGGGTCGTCGAGTTGCAGATAGCCATCCCCGTCGGACAGTTCGGCAAAGATGATTTGAAAGTTTTCGTTGACGGCATCGAAGGCTTCTTTAAAGGCACGGAGTCGCAGGGTGGTAAAGTTTTCAATTCGCAACAAAATTTCCGTGCGTTCCCCTTCTAAGGTGGCGAGTTTTTGGCTGAGTTCCTCTAATCGGGCTTGGGTGCGATCGTACTCTTCCAAGGCCAACATATTCACGGGTTCCATTGCTTCAATCCGTTTTTGCAGCGATCGCACTTCTTTCTGCAATTCCTGCAATACGGTCGCTAAACGGTTCTCCATCGCCTCGGGAACCGGCGGTTGCGGGTCGGGTAATTCCGCTTCCCGTTGTTGCAATTCTTGTTGCATATTCACGAGTTGTTCCCGCCGTCCCTGTTGGGTTTCGTGGAGTTTTTGCAGTTGCCATTCCAGTTGTTGGCGGCTTAAATGCAATTCCCGCAACTTGGCTTCGGCTTGGTCCCGGGCGGTTTTTTCTTCTCCCAGTTTGGACTCAATTTCCGCCAAAGCAGCCTGAGTTTGCGCCATTTCCTGACCCAAACGGGTGAGTTGCTGCTGCAACTGAGCAATTGTCTCAGTTCCGGCAATTTCCTGTTGCCGTAATTGAGCTAACTGCTTTTGTCCGTCTTGAATTTTTTCCTCTAACCGCTGAGACTGACTGCCTAAGTCCTGTTGCCGCAA
>CAYUEH010000671.1:0-3195 GCA_964442465.1 uncultured Laspinema sp.
GGTTTGGTCACCAAACCCTCTTCTGCCCTAATGTTAGGGGTAGGGTCCGATCTCTTTTTGGGGCGATCGCATTACACCCCTTGAGGGTGATCGGACCCTACCCTCAAGGGGTGTAGGGGCGCTTCGGGAAGCGCCTTGACATTCCATCACTCTTTTTCGTTATCAAATTGATCTCCTGGACAGGCGATCGCGCTTTCGCCCCTACATTCCATCACTCTTTTTCGTTATCAAATTGATCTCCTGGACAGGGCTAGGTTTTTAACCCTCAGATCATAGCTTGCATTCGGTTCAAACCCGACTAAAAACACTACGGAATAAGACTTTCAGTCGGTTGAAACCGACTTGATCTGTTAGGCGGGGGATTTATCCCCCGCCGGGTGTTGCTGTCCTCACAGAACACTCCGCCCGGTGAGGGTTTAAACCATCCTACATCCTAACTCATGATTCCTGCCCCATCGATTAAAAAGAGTTATTTATAACCCTTGGCATTTATTTGAAAGTTGAGTGATATAATAAGCAGTCACCGAAAAACCCAAATTCATTTACCCCCTTAAAAACTATGTTGAATGCCCAAGATTTATATAATGAAACCTATTATCTAGCCCGTAACCCCGACGTGGCCAATGCCGTCGCCGCTGGACTGTTTACGACAGGGTTCGCTCATTTTGAAACCTTCGGGCAAAATGAAGGACGCAACCCCACCGCCCTCTTTGATACTCGCTACTACCTCACCTTAAATCCGGATGTAGCCGCAGCCGTATCCGCCAATCAACTCACCCCCTTTCAACATTACATCGCCTTTGGCCAAGCCGAAGGACGCAATCCTAGTGTATTATACAATAACCAACAGTATCTCTCCAGCAACCCCGATGTTCAAGCAGCAGTCAACGAATCCTCTCTCACCGGCATCCAACACTTTCAGATATTTGGACAAGGGGAGGGGCGAATTCCCAGTTTTTTATACAACCCAGCCTACTATTTATCGAAAAATCCTGACGTAGCCGCTGCGGTAGAACGGGATGAAATCACCGGCATAGGACATTATCTCACGTTTGGGGTCACCGAAGGCCGGGAATTCACCCCGTTTATGGGAGGGAATACCACCCTCCCTAATGGAGTCGCTGCCGGGGATGTGACCCAAAATAGTGCCGTGTTATGGACGCGCAGTACCGAAGTGGGTCCGGTGATGTTTGAGTATGCCACCGATGCCAACTTTGGGGCGATCGCCGGACAAACGACCCAATTTGTCACCGACCCCACAATACCCGTCCAGGTGCAAGTCAGTGACTTGGCCCCGCAAACCCAATATTACTATCGCGTCACCGATGCCGCAGGCACGTCCGCAGTCGGTCAGTTTCGCACTCCCGCCCCCTTGGGAACACAGGCGGGATTACGGTTTGGCGTCACCGGAGACTGGCAGGGAGAACTCGCCCCCTATCCCTCGATTAGTAATGTCCCCGATCGCAACCTCGACTTTTTCGTGCTCATGGGAGATACCCTAGAAACCGATAGTATCTCCCCGGACCTCCCCGGTGTCCGTCAATCGGTCAACCTAGAGCAATTTCGCACCAAGCATAACGAGATTTATAGCGAACGATTCGGACTCAACACCTGGGCCGATTTGCGTGCCTCTACCGCCACCTATAACACTTGGGATGACCACGAAATCACCAATGATTTTGCCGGAGGTGCCGCCCCAGCAGAATCCCCCCAACGGAATGGAATTTTCGGGACCGAAGGTCAGTTTGTCAATGAAACTCCCGTGTTTAATCAGGCATTGGCAGCGTTCCAAGATTACAAACCCATCACCGAACAACAGTATGGGGAAACCGGCGACCCCCGGACCGCCAACAAGCCGAAACTGTATCGATACAATGTTCATGGCAGCGATGCCGCCAGCTTTGTCTTAGATGTGCGATCCTTCCGCGATCGGCCCTTGCCCTTCCTCCCAGAAACCGCTGACCCAGAAGCTGTCAGCGCCTATTTGCAAGACTCGTTTGACCCGAATCGCACCATGTTAGGTCAAGCGCAGTTACAGGAGTTCAAAAATGACTTATTGGCGGCGGAAAATGCCGGAATCACTTGGAAATTCGTCATGTCCACCGTCCCCATGCAACATTTTGGAATTGCAGTTTCTGGGGAACGTTGGGAGGGATTTGAGGCGGAACGAACGGAGTTATTACGGTTTATTGATGAGAATAATATTAGTAATGTCGTGTTTGTCACCGGAGATTTTCATGGCAATGTGGTCAACAATGTGACCTACCAGGAGGGATTGGGTCAACCACAAAAACCCACCGGGGCTTTTGATGTGATGGTTGGTCCGGCAGCGATTCAGTTGAATATCGGCCAAGGACCTTTTGCCGCCCCCTTTGGACCGGCAACCGTTGCTTTTACTCCAGATGCACTGCTGTCTGCGGAAGAGAAAGACCGCTATCGGGCAATGACCGATGAAGCGGAAAAGAATGCTTTTGTGCGCCAGGTGATTGATAATCGGATTCTGCCATTGGGATATGATCCCGTGGGGTTAGAAGGGTCAGAAATTGACGCGCAATTACTCCAGGGTTCTTATTTTAATGCTCACAATTATGGCTGGACTGAATTTGCGATCGCCCCAGACACCCAACAGCTAACAGTGACCACCTTTGGGGTTGACCCCTATACCCAAGGGGACATGGAAGCGAATCCCGCAGAAGTTGCCAATCGCACCCCGACGATTCGCTTACAATTTACAGTGAATCCGCAGACTGGGGATGTGCTATTACCCTCGGATATCACCACTGCCGTAGAGGAAAATCTGGCCCGAGATTTCGGACTGCAACCGGGGAATTTTACCGTAGTTTCCTCACAACAACAAACCTGGCCCGATGGCTGTTTGGGGTTAGCAGAATCCGATGAATTCTGTACCCTGGCATTAGTGAATGGGTGGCAGGTAACAGTCCAAAGTGGCGATCGCACCTTAGTCTACCGCACCAATGAGTCCGGGTCCCAAATCAGACTCGATCGCCAATCCTCCCAATTGTAAACTCCCCTTCCTTCCGGTCCCCTCCCCAAGACACAGGGGAGGGGACCGGAGAATGACCAATGACCAATGACCAAGGACCAAACCCCCCCATCACCGCTGCTTCATCACCACCAACGTAATATCATCAAACACCTTCTGTTCCCCAATAAACTCTCGCACATCCTGAATCA
>CAYUEH010000672.1:0-3188 GCA_964442465.1 uncultured Laspinema sp.
CCGCCTGCGGTGGTGGCGTAAATATCGGTATAATCTTCCCCGCCAAAGGTGAGAGCGGATACTTTTTTCGCAGGGAAGGGGATGCGGAGGACTTCGGTGCCGTCGGGACTGTAGCGGAAGAGGTAACGACCATCCCATCGGGCGGACCAGATATAGCCTTCGGCATCGACTGTCATGCCGTCGGGGACGCCTTCCCCTTCTGGGGTTGTGATGACGACTTGGCGGTTACTGATGTCTCCGGTTGATACATCGTAGTCAAAACTATAAATCTCACGTTTGGGGGAGTCAGTTAAGTATAAGTGCTTTCGGTCCAAGGTAAATCCCATGCCGTTGGGAATTTGGAGATGTTCCAGCACTTGAGTGAGAGTGCCATCGGTGTTGAGGCGGTAGAGGGAACCGAGACGATCGCCTTGTTGCATGGTGCCGCTAAAGACTCGTCCTGCGGGGTCAACGATGCAGTCATTGAAGCGGGTTTCGCGTTCGGCAGGGATTTCGGGGATAATGGGGGTGAGGGTGCCATTTTGCCACCGGGCGATCGCCCCTTTATTCATGAAAAACAGCAAGGAACCATCCTCATGAACGGCGATCGCCCCTACGGAGTCCCCCTCAAAAATCTGTTCATGGAATGCCGTTGCCGGGTCATAGCGGAACACCCGTCCCGTGGGAATATCGCTCCAATACAGGCATTTTTCCATCGGATGCCAGGTGGGAACCTCCGCATTGTGGCAGTGATAATCAGCGATAATTTTCGGTGTTTTCATGGGTTCTAAAAAACGAGTATTGGTAAAAATCAGATTGAGCAGAGGGTCAACTAAGCTGTTGCCTGTCTAAAGAAAGAGACAAGAAAAATTATGAAACCCTTGGAGTGCGAGCATCTTGCTCGCTAGGATCATCAGAAAGAGACAAGGAAAATTATGAAACCCTTGGAGTGCGAGCATCTTGCTCGCTAGGATCATCCAATTTAACTGCTCAACAGCTTATCTTTACCCAGGGTAGCCAATTGCGTTAAGATTGAACATCAGGGGGAGAAACACCGCAACCGAGACAAAGGGAGTCTGAGGTAAAGTTAGGACTCGAAAGACGGTGGAATGGATGGAAGAAATGATATAAGTTGTGGGAATAAATAAAGAACAACGAGGAGCCGAAAATTGCCCACTCTAAATCTACCCCGACTGGATCGGGGAGAGCCTGCCACGATCGCCGGGAGTTTGATAGAATCTTCCGGAGTGATGGAACAGCTAGAGGGAGTGTAGCAAACATAACGGCTCCAGTCCTGGGTCTGGGGACCCGTTAGCGCAATAAATAGTGTTAAAGTGAACTCCTGCGGGATAGGATAAAGATGGTTACCGGACAGACGAGTTTTTTCTCTAAAGTCAGTACGAATAAAACAGACGCAAAGCGATCGCCGATCCGACCCTTTGTGGTGATGAGCATCGTCAGCTTACTCCTGGGTGTATGCGGCGTGCGTCTGGCACAGTTGCAGATTATAGAAGGGGAAGATTACCGACAACGAGCGGAAGATAACCGGATTCGGTTGATTCCGATTCCGGCAGCGCGGGGTAATCTAGTAGACCGTAAGGGTACGCTGATGGCAGCCAATAGATTAGCACGAGCGGTCTATTTATGGCCTCGGGAGCAACAACCGGAGGAATGGGAAGAAACCGCTAAAAAGCTCAGTCCCCTGGTGGATGTTTCCGCAGAGGATATCGTCAAGAAAATTAACGAAACCGGATATGCCTCGGGAATGCCGGTGCGGATCGCTCAAAGGATTGACCCAGAAGCGTTTGTGACCATAGCTGAGGCAATGGCAGACATTCCGGGGATTGAAGTGCGGGCCGAATCTAGCCGATACTATCCCGAGGGAAACACCAGCGCTCATGTCCTGGGGTATATTGGCGAAGCTACCCAGGAAGATTTGATGGCGAACCCGGACTATCCGATGGGAATTATCATCGGCAAGATGGGAATCGAACGGACGATTAACACCCAATTGACCGGAGTTTGGGGGAATCGTCTAGTGGAGGTGAATGCCAACGGGGAGGAAATTCGCGAACTGGGGGTGCGATCGGCCATTAGTGGGGAACCCCTCGAACTCACCCTAGATGCGGAAGTCCAGAAAGCGGCGGAACGCGCATTAGGGTCCCGACGGGGTGCGGTGGTGGTCCTGGATGTCAAGACTGGGGGGGTGATTGCCATGGCCAGTGGACCCAGTTTTGACCCGAATATCTTTACCCGCAATGTTAGAGCAGCAGAATGGCAGCGTCTACAGGAGTTAGAAAATCCCTTTCTGAATCGGGCCTTGCAAGGGTATCCTCCTGGGAGTACCTTTAAAATGGTCACCGCAGCGGCAGGAATTGGGTCAGGGAAATATCATCCGGGTTCTTATTTAGGGACCTCTTCCTATATCGTGGTGGGTGGGATTGCCTTTCACGAACATAGTGGGGGATATGGAGTGATTGGGTTCCGGGATGCACTCGCCTACAGTAGCAACACCTTTTTCTATCAAATTGGGATGGAAGTTGGACCCGAGGCGATCGCCGAATGGGGAGGTAAACTCGGGATTGGCGAGTCTACCAGCTTAGAAATATTGGGACTCGATGGCGGAACCCACGGGATGATTCCCACCCCAGAGGAAAAACTGCGGATGTTCAACGAACCCTGGTATGCCGGGGATAGCGTGACGATGGGGATTGGTCAAGGGATGGTGTTATGCACCCCCTTGGAACTGGCGGTGATGTCCGCAGTATTTGCCAATGGGGGGAACCGAGTCAAACCTCATTTACTCGCCTCGCAAAGCAATACTCCCCTGACGAAACCCGAACCCGTGGGACTCTCTCCCGAGGCGATCGCCGTGATTAAACAGGGGATGGTGGACGTGGTGCAAAAAGGGACCGCCCGAGTCTTAAATGATGGGACCATTCCCTTAAGCGGGGGGAAAACCGGGACCTCAGAAGTCTTAGGACAGGCTTCTCACGCCTTATTTGTCGGATTTGCACCGGCAGTCAATCCTGAGATTTCCATCGCCGTCGTGGTGGAAAATGGGGGCTATGGTGGGGTGACAGCGGCCCCGATCGCCCGTGAAGTTTACCGGACCTACTTTAAAAAGTAATCCATAAAGGACTGAGAAAACCGGGTGGGGTCGCTGTTGCATCCTCACCCGGTTTTTTGATGATTTCCCCGTTCTTCCC
>CAYUEH010000673.1:0-3167 GCA_964442465.1 uncultured Laspinema sp.
GTTGGACGAATAAATAACAAAACCCCTTCGTTATTTCACGTAGGGGCGCAATGCTCGAAGCCCACCGGAGGGCGCAAGCATTCCTCGTGACGTGGCTCTGCCGCGTCACGCCGCTTTGGAGGCTCTGCCTCCAGTCCGGGAGCAGGGGCTTAATCTGCCTATTGTCCCTGTCACGGCTTCAACTCGTCACCACAGCTACAGGCGGCAGAGCCGCCAAGAGTGCGTGACGCGGCAGAGCCACGTCACGAGGATTCCGGTCCCCTCCCCTTGGCAAGGGGAGGGTTAGGGTGGGGTCCACTCCCCTCGGGATGAAAACTGGATAGGGTGGTAACAACTATCCCGACTCAAGGGTAGAATTGGTCCGAGGGTTTGGTCCGGGCCGATCGCCTCGTTCTATCCCTGTTTTCCTCCTTGATTCTCGGGTTGAAGTTCATCCTAGGGATGCCCGGGTTGAAAACCCTTTCAACCGTAGGACAATCCGTTATAATCGATAGCGAGTTCAACCTGTATGGCGAGTAATATTTATTAATAGATTAGTTTTGTAGAAACCCACTAACCGGATTACTCTGTGGAGTAAAGCGCTCGCGACGGGTAGTTTCGAGCCAATCGGTTGAGGGCTGAAAATCACCGGCAGGGAGGTAATCAAACTCACGCGATCGCCAACGAAGGAATTCTGTCTCTACCACTCCGATGGGGATTCTCCACCGGATTTCATCCAACTGCCAGCGTAAGGCTCGAACTATCTACATTGAATCCATTCAAACTTTGGTACTGAATAACACATGACTGAACCCAGTATAGGCGCTCAAAAGAGACTTCTGCTGATTGACGATGACCCCAACTTAATCCTGTTAGTTAAAGACTATCTGGAATTTCGGGGGTACGAGGTCACCACCGCAGAAAATGGCCGCGAAGCTCTCGAAATTTTAGAAAAAGAAATGCCAGACATGATTATCTGCGATGTCATGATGCCAGAAATGGATGGCTATGCCTTTGTGGAACAGGTTAGAAAAGACCCGCGCACCAATTGGATTCCGGTCCTGTTCCTCTCCGCCAAGGGTCAAAGTCAAGATCGGGTCAAAGGATTAAATACAGGGGCTGATGTTTATATGGTCAAGCCCTTTGAACCGGAAGAACTGGTTTCTCAGGTGGAAGCGTCCCTCAAGCAAGCCGGGAGATTGCTTCAGCATCAAGTCAAATTGGGCACGAATGGGCCGAAAATTAAAGTTCCCTTTGATGTGGAACTGACACCTACGGAAACGAAGGTGGTGCAGTTTGTCGCCCGGGGGATGGCAAATCGGGAAATCGCTGAGGCGATGAAAGTCTCTCAGCGCACCATTGAAAGTCATGTGTCCAATATGCTGGCGAAAACGGGTCTGCATAACCGGACCGAGTTAGCCCGGTGGGCCATTGAAAGTAAAATGGCCTAGGGCCTCGGTACAGTCGAGGGCAGACAAACCGGGTTTTTTGACCGGATCTCTCCTGAACAAGCCACTTTCTTGAGCGCCAGAAACCCGATTTCTTGTTCCCGGGGTGGAATCCCGAGGCGATCGCCCTAGGGCTTGATGATTCTCCACTTTAACGGGCCCGCAGGGATCAGCGGCGTCCTGAGTCGCACCCCCATCGATTCTCCCAAAATCAGGGTTCTTTCAGGCTGCTAGGACGGGTCGGGATTGCTGCTAATTCTTGACAGATCGAGCAGCGGATGTTCTGGAACTAGACGCAGCAACAAGGCGGCTACTGGGGCAATGGAGAGGCGATCGCCCCCTTCTATTTGAAATTGGTCAATCCGGAACTCAGTTTTAGCGGTAAAGTGATTAAAGAAGGATTTGGGCCTCCCCGAATTCATCAAGTTGTTAATGAGATACGGACTCCACTCAACCCATAACCGGAGGTGATAGGGCCAAACTCAACCCAGCATATATTTATTTAATCCCACATCACAAAAATATCCATATCGCGATTTTATAACGGGCAATGCAGTAGAATGATGCTATTTCCTAAACAGACTTATGATAGAAAAAACTCTAACCTATTCACAACTACTGTCTTAAGCATTCAAACTTCTTAGTTCGACCCGTTTTAACCCTCAATGGGTAGCGCAAAAAATACGGTATTACCTAGCTTGGCGTGGGACTCTCATATCCAAATTACTGCTGAAGATTAACTGGATTACCAAAGCTCAAAACCCCCAGCATTCAGGATATTTCATCCTGAACAGTCAATTGCTGGCTCAGGGGATTCCGTCTGGTTCGCTGATGTTAGCCAACCAATGCTCTGCTGTTTTGGTAACCCCATTCACAGGGGTTTAGTTTGATAAACCCGCAGGGATTCACATTTCATGGTTAATTATTTTCTACTAATATTAGGTCTAAGTTTCTATGGGTTTTTTAATGAACCGTCTGTCTATTTTTGTAGACGGGAACAATATGTTCTACGCTCAACAAAAGAATGGTTGGTTTTTCGATCCCAGAAGGGTGCTAGAATATTTTACTCAAGAGCAGCCTGGGATTATGTTAATTAATGCCTTTTGGTACACCGGACTCAAAGATCCGCAGGACCAACGGGGTTTTAGAGATGCATTGATTAGTTTGGGATATACGGTACGCACCAAAATTCTCAAAGAATATTATGACGACACCTCGGGCCGCTATTCTCAAAAAGCGAATTTAGATATCGAAATTGTCGTCGATATGTTTAATACCGTAGAACAGTATGACCGGGTGGTGCTATTTAGTGGGGATGGAGATTTCGAGCGGGCGATCGAACTATTACGCTCTAAAAATACTCATATCACCGTGGTTTCAACGGAAGGAATGATTGCCCGAGAGTTGAGAAATGCCACCGATCGCTATATTGACTTGAATGATATTCGCGACCACATAGAGAAAATCGATTATTAGAAGTCAGAACACTAAATGGGCGGTTAGAATAATCAGAATACGGCAGTGCAACAAACGGGATGCATCTCACCCTAAATCCCTCACCCTAAATCCCTCTCCATCCCCCCTACCCCCCTTTGAAAGGGGGGGGGAGAGGGACTTCTAGCTCCCCTTCTCCCATTTTGGGAGAAGGGGTTGGGGGATGAGGGTCCGGTAGAGACATTCACATCAGGGACTTCTAGCTCCCCTTCTCCCAAAATGGGAGAAGGGGTTGGGGGATGAGGG
>CAYUEH010000674.1:0-3161 GCA_964442465.1 uncultured Laspinema sp.
CAGAATTGCTATCCCCCAGTTGGGTTTCCTGACGAAGATAGGCTTCGATGAAGGCGTCGAATTCGCCATTCATAATGTCAGTAATATTGGTCGTTTCGACGCCAGTGCGGAGGTCTTTTACCATTTGATACGGGTGAAAGACATAGTTGCGAATCTGGTTCCCCCAGGCGGCTTCTACCATATCCCCCCGGATTTCGGCAATTTCTTGGGCGCGTTGCTCTTGAGCGATCACCAGCAATTTGGCTTTGAGTAAAGCCAGGGCCTTTTCTTTGTTTTGAAGTTGCGATCGCTCCTGGGTACAGCGCACAGCAAGTCCCGTAGGCAAATGCACCACCCGCACGGCAGTTTCCACTTTATTGACGTTTTGACCGCCTTTCCCCCCGGAACGGGAGGTGGTGATTTCTAAATCTTTCTCGGGAATCTCTAACTTCACCGATTCATCCAACATCGGCATGACTTCGACTCCGGCAAAGCTGGTTTGCCGCTTGCCATTGGCATTAAAGGGCGAAATTCTCACCAGTCGGTGCGTTCCTTTTTCTCCCTTCAAGTAGCCATAAGCATAACGTCCCTCAATTTCCAGGGTGGCTGACTTAATCCCCGCTTCGTCGCCCTCGGAGATTTCGCTACATTGGACTTTATACCCGTGACTTTCCCCCCACCGGGTGTACATTCGCATCAACATTTCTGTCCAATCTTGGGCATCGGTACCCCCGGCACCGGCATTGATGCTCAAAACCGCACCGCTTTTGTCGTAGGGTCCACAGAGCAATTGTTCTAATTCCCAGCGATCCAGTTCTTCGTCGAGTTGGGTGAGGGTGGATTCCGCTTCTTGACACAGTGCCTCATCCGGTTCCATTTCCAGCAGTTCTAAAATCGCCTTGGTATCTTCTAGGCTATTTTTCCACTGATGATATTGGTCTAAATGAGACTTGAGGTCGTTGAGTTCTTGCAGGGTAGAAGATGCAGTGGTCTGGTCCTCCCAAAACTCGGGTTGAGCGGCTAATTGCTCTAAGTCGTGGATTTTGGCAGTGAGGGCGGGAATGTCAAAGATAGTCCTGGGTTTTACCCAGGCGATCGTACAACTGTTCAACTTCCCGTTTGATTTCTAAAACTTCCATGTTGGCTGTCGCGGATTTCCTTTCTCTATCAAGCAGATAACTGATTGTTATTGTAGCGAAACTTGGCCCAAGCAGACTGTTTTCCTGGGGGTGACGATCCCCAGTACCCCACCCCCTTCAGGAAACCCATCCTCCCTTGGCCTGGGATGTTCAGGGCCGATCGCCTCGGGGTCGCATTTGTACTCAGAGTCCCGAGGGGGCGAATTAACATTTCTTCACAACCCCTGGACATCTTTTACATTACTGAGAAAAAATTTCCGTATTTTTGCTGAACTCCTTGAGTTGAACCCCAAGGAGTTCCGTAAAACAACTCTAGCGGCTGCCTCTATCTTAAGGCATACTAAAACTAGGTTAAATTTATTAACTAACTCTTAAGACAGTTTTTCTTATTCTCCAATCCACCGCCCCTGAAAACCAGGGAATACCTTTACCTTTATTCGAGGATCTAAATAGAATGGCGACTCAATCCTCTATGCACTACCGAGGGATGGAACTATTAGTCTCCTATCACCAAAATCCCTCGGTGCTTGTTCGCAATCAGCTAGTGCGTTTAAATGCTGGCTTGGTCAGAAAAATAGCCCACCGAGTCAGCCATCAATGTGCTGAACCCTACGAAGACCTGGAACAAATTGGTTATTTGGGTTTAATTCGGGCGATCGAACGCTTTGAACCTAGCCAAGGTTGTGCCTTTAGCTCTTTTGCCGTCCCCTACATTCGCGGCGAAATGCTGCATTTTTTACGGGATAAAGGATCCTCGGTGAAAATTCCCCGGCGGTGGCGGGAATTGCAAACCCGAGGGGAACGGGTGCGCGAAGCATTAACCCAATCCCTCGGTCGTGTCCCGACAGATGCCGAAATTGCCGAAGAGTTGCTGGTTTCTGTGGAAGAATGGCGGCAAACGAAGTTAGCCACCCAAAATCGGATGCCCCTGAGTTTAGATGCCTTGGTCTGTGTCCAGGTTGATTCTCCGGTGACCTTGGGTGATACCTTGGTGGATCATCACTATCAATCTCTCCAAAGTTTAGAAGAAGAACGCCAACAACTCCAACAAGCCCTCAGTCAGTTGGAAGAAAAGACTCGCACGGTGATTGAGTCGGTGTTCTTTAATGAAATTCCCCGCAAAGAGGTGGCGGAGCAAATTGGGGTGAGTCCCATGACCGTGACGCGCTGGATTAAACGCGGAATTGAACAGTTAGTCGGTGGGTTACAACCTTCGGCGAGTCCCACGGAATCCTAAAGAACAGAAGAAGAAACCGGGTTTAAGCAGGAGAGAAGGCTTTCACCCGATGATGTTTAATCCCCTAAAACCTGCCCGATTTTCATCCGCAGGGTTGCTATACTTTTTGACAATTTTGAAGTCAATTAATGCTCAAAAACATCTTTATATTGCAGTAAATCTAAAGAAATAAACACGGGCAAACATTGGAAGCACTGCTGGGCGAGTTCCCAACGTTCCTCTCGTTCTAGCATGGTTTGTAACTTCTGTTGCACCGGGAGTAAATAGCGCACATCATTGGCGGCATAACTCAACTGCGCTTCGTCCAGGTTGTCAGGATTGCCCCAATCAGAACTTTGGGCGCTTTTATCCAGTTCAACTTTACAGAGTTCTTGGACGACCTCTTTAAGTCCGTGGCGAGGGCTGTAGGTGCGGGCTAATTTACTGGCGAGTTTGGTACAAAATACAGGTTGGACGGCGATGCCGAGATGATAGAGCAAGGTTGCCATATCAAAGCGGGCAAAGTGAAAAACTTTGAGGATATTGGACGCTTCGAGAAGTTCTTTCAGATAGGGGGCTTCTTTTTGGCCTCGGGGGATGCGAATGACGGTGACGTGGCCCTCGCTATCGCAAATCTGCACCAAACAGAGGCGATCGCGCTGGGGTAAGAGTCCCATTGTTTCCGTATCCACAGCGATCGCCGTGGCAGATAAATACCCCGCCAACTGTTCCGGTGTTAAATCGCGATCGGTCACTTGAAATGCTTGCAATGTCATAACCTACCTGTACTCGTACTCTGGGTAAATCCAACCCCCAATCTATCAGGA
>CAYUEH010000675.1:0-3161 GCA_964442465.1 uncultured Laspinema sp.
ACCCTACAATTGCTCGGTGGATGATATCAAGTCCGATGGATTAACCTAAAAAACCATTTCTTCCTCTTCTCCCCCTTACCTATTCCTCTTCTCCCCCTTCCCTCTGAGGGAAGGGGGTTGGGGGGTTAGGTCCGTGTGGGTGATCGATTCTTGCTACCGATCCCCCGGTATCACAAACAACTGACAACTTCTTTCCGTGGGTTTGTTCACCTCACTCAACCGAGAGGTGACAAAGCGATCGAGCCAATTTTCCAGATAAGCGCGATTAGCTTGCTGTTGTTCCGGTTCCTTCGTATCTAAAGGATGCGGTGCCAGACCCTTAATCGCGGCAGTGGTGACACAAAACATGGATTTTTGGAAACTTTGGCAAATTTGCACCCGCAGATCATCTTCTCCCCGGCAACTATTGCGATAGATCTCATGCAAATAGTCCGGGAGATAGTGCCTCATATCTTGCATCAACAAAGTGGGAGGAATTCCCGCTGCACCTGTGGGTAAGGGGTCTGCATAGAGCGCCCCATAACTAAACTGCTGTTGGAACTCGGGAATTTGATGCGCTTGAGCGTTGTAAGAAATCGTCCCCGGAAACGGAGTGCCTCGGAAAAATACTGCCTCGACATAAGGCACCGCTGTGTCTGCCAGAAAGGTTAATCCCGCTTGTTTCGGGAGCAGATCGTAAACCCGATCTCCTATTTTAACCTCATAAGTAATGGGGGTAATTGCATCAGCGACTAAGCCATCGAGGATATGATGGACCACTTGAGGAATGGAAGTAATCTCTCCGGCATCATAGCGATCGCTCAGAGAGATGAACATATCGCTCATCACCCGCCAAAATTGTCCCAAGGCACTGTAATACGCAAGCTGGCGCACCTGTTCTAGCAAAAAATCCGGAAAGAGCTTGTTCAAGCCCAAGATCACCGGATTAAACTTAAACTGACGCTGAATGGCCGCTTCCGCAAGTTTCTGAAATTCCGGACTATCCACATACTCATCTAAGCCACCGCCCCCATGCCAAAACATGGCTTTCATGCAATATTCGGCATATTCAAAATTAATGCGGTCATGAAACCAATGGCGAAATAGTTTAGCAACTGAAAATTCCCCATTAAAGTATTTAAAGAACGGAAATAGCACCAAAAATTGATGTTCCGCAATGTAAATTAAATTGCGGGAATAAGCATCTAAAACCACGCCATAGCTTTTGAGAATGCCGACCACTTCTATGACATTTTCCGGGGAATCTGGGAGCAAATCTCCCCCGGATTCTAAGCGTTCAATATATTCAATTAAAGGATGGGGAGAATTTTGAATTTTTGATAAGGTCATCTTCTGCGAACTCCTGAATTAATGCCCACGGTCCATTATTTAATCTTGACTACTTTTAATTTCGGTTGGCTCATATCATCCCAGGCCAACTGTGGGAAAACAACCCCCCAGAGGAGGGGGGTGAAGTTAAAACCGACGGCAGGGGTTTCAACCTCCTCCCGTCGGTGAGAAGTTTAGGGATTGATGGAGAAGCGGGTGGGGAAATCCGATGAAGCGGAAACAGCGATCGCCTCCTGATCAACTGCGGCACTCAGGGTAGGCCGTCCCAGACTCAAGGCTGTAGCTGCGGTTTCACTATAAGCAACCAAGCCACTGGGAAGCAAGCCTAAAATCACGACAAACACCGCTAAGACGATCGCCGGAATGCGATCGGACCACTGCACTGGCGGCAAATTCACCACCTGCTCAGACAACCGACCAAAAAAGGCCCGGTTAATCAGCAACAAGAAATAAACCGCCGTTAACCCGGTCCCAATCATACACAACAGAGTTTGCACCGGAAACACCAGCAAACTGCCGCGAAAGATCATAAACTCCGCAATAAATCCCGCCATCCCGGGAATCCCCGCACTCGCCATCACCGCCAGCACCATCAAGGACCCAATCATCGGCAACCCGCGTTCGGGATTCAACAACCCATGCAACACGCGCAAGTCCCGAGTCCCAGCTTTCTTGTAAACCACCCCCACCAACAGAAACAGTAACGCCGAAATCAAGCCGTGACTGACCATTTGAAACACCGCGCCGACGTTGCTCACCGGAGTATTGGCCGCACAAGCTAGCAGAATATATCCCATGTGGGCGACGGAACTAAAGGCCACCATTTTTTTCATGTCCGTTTGGGAAATGGCGCTAAAGGCTCCATACAGAACAGTCACCACCGCCACCGTGGCTAACCAAGGGGCCCAATCAGCCCAAGCATCGGGAAATAAACCGACGCCAAACCGCAATAATCCGTAGGTTCCTAATTTCAACAATACCCCGGCTAACATCACCGAAATCGGCGTTGACGCTTCCACATGAGCATCGGGTAACCAGGTGTGGAAGGGGACAATCGGGGTTTTGATGGCAAATCCGATTAATAAAGGGGCTAACAAAAGCTGTTGGGATTTTAACGGCAGTGACCCCCCGGCAAAGGCTTGGTAGGCAAAGCTATCGGCATGGGTCAGCCAAACTAAGCCTAAAAATGAGGCGAGAATTAAGATACCAGAAATGGCGGTATAGAGTAAAAACTTGGTGGCGGCATATCCCCGTCTGGCTCCTCCCCAAATGGCAATTAAGAGATAGAGGGGGATGAGTTCGATTTCATAGAACAGGAAAAACAGCAGTAAATCTTGAGCGAGGAATGCCCCGGAAACACCGGCATTCAGCAGCAAGATTAAGGCGTAGTACAATCGCGGACGGGTAATCCCCTCGTTGGTACTGTAGAGGGCGATCAGGGTGAGCAATCCATTTAAGAGGATTAAGGGTAAGGATAAGCCATCTAATCCCAGTCGGTAGCTCAACCCGAGATATTCTAGCCAAGGCAGATTTTCCTCGAATTGTAATCCCACTCCAGTGGGGTGAAATTGACTAACGAGAATCAGAGACCAGATGAATGCGGCAGCGGTGATCGCCAAGGCAATCTGACGCGATCGCTTGGGGTTCATCGGGGTAGGGAAAAATCCAATCAGAGCGGCACCGATCGTCGGCACCCAGATTAAAGCACTCAGCATCGCTAACTTCTATAGGGTCTTTTTAACTGCAATCTATTACGGAAGGGGTGAGAGAGTTGGAAAGCATTGATGATTTAACACTCCCCTGACTTACGCCTTTTTTCTAAATGTCGCCTG
>CAYUEH010000676.1:0-3160 GCA_964442465.1 uncultured Laspinema sp.
ATCAACCGGATTTATTATCAGACCGTCACAGAGCAGGGTGCAGGCGTTGCAGAAGACTCGGGCTTCATTAAACCACACGAAAACTTTACAAAACTAACCAACATTTCAAAGTTTAAGTAAATATCCGGAGATCCCTATACCGAATTTCCAAAAAATTGAGTAGAGTCAGTACACAATCAGGATAGCCACCCTAAACCCAACTGGAGAAGCTCGTGTTAACTGCTCAGAAAATTGATATATCTGTTCCCTTTACATTTAATCCAGCCAATAGCGTCACAATTCAAGAGACTTATTCCGATCCCACGATTGGGCAAGAATGCCATCCTTCCCTTGACAGTAAAACAAAGCGGCTGATTGATATTGTCGGAGCATTAGTCGGGTTAGCAATCACCGCAGTCATGGCGATTCCCCTCGTCATCGCCATGCAGTTGGATAATCCAGGACCCCTACTCTATAGCCAAATCCGCTGCGGCTACAAGGGCCGTCATTTCCGGATGTGGAAATTCCGCTCAATGGTCGTCAATGCTGAACATCTCCAGCATCTGGTCAAAAACGAAGTCAAAGGACATCTATTTAAAAACGAAAATGACCCTCGCATCACCCGAGTCGGTCGGTTTCTCCGTCGCACCAGTCTGGATGAACTGCCTCAATTTTGGAACGTGCTGTGCGGGGAAATGAGTTTAGTCGGCACTCGTCCCCCGACCCCCGGGGAAGTCAAAGACTACCAACCCCACCATTTAGACCGATTGAACGTTAAACCGGGTCTCACCGGAGAATGGCAGACTCATGGACGCTCTAGTATTAAAGATTTTGAACAAGTGATTCACCTGGATTTGGAGTATCAGCGCAAGTGGTCGGTTCCTTATGACCTCCTGCTGATTGTCAAAACGTTCCAGGTTATTTTTAACCAAAAAGGAGCCTGCTAAAAGCTGATTCCAGGGACAGGACAGAACATTCAGAGCAAAATTATGTTAATCTAGGGCCAATCCTTCGGTCGGCCCTAGGTTTTTTTATTCTGTTCTCGTGAGCTATTTATGACGCTCTCAACTTGGATCACTTTCTCCCGTTTACTGGGGGTGCCTTTTCTACTGTATTTTCTGTCAGACCCCACACCGAGGTGGCGATGGATCTCTTTGGTGATTTTTTTGGTGGCGGCAGGAACGGATTGGTTAGATGGCTATTTAGCTCGAAAATTGGATCAAGTGACGGAGTTGGGGAAGTTTCTCGATCCGTTAGTTGATAAGTTATTGGTTCTGGCTCCCTTGATGTCCCTGGTAGAACTGGGACAGTTGCCTGCTTGGGGGGTATTTTTGATTTTGTTTCGGGAATTGGCGATCGCTGGATGGCGTATCAATCCCGCTTTAACGGGTAATACGGCGATCGCCGGTGCGAATCTATGGGGGAAGTTAAAAACCGTCAGTCAAATCCTGGCGATCGCTCTGTTGATTTCGCCTCTGCCTGGGGAATGGTCGGCGATCGCCTTAGTTGCCTTCTGGGTTTCTGTGGCCCTGACCTGGATTTCTGGTGTGATTTACCTATGGCCTCAACCGAGTCACGCTTAATTCTTAAATCAAGGTTTAATGCTTGTCCATTTTATTCCTATAGATATAGATCCCGTGAGCAAAAATGGAACAAGGTCTGCCCGGATTCCATCAATCTGTTCAACTCGGTTCAAATGAGTGCAGGGCGATCGAGACCTGATTCATCGGATAGGGAAACGATCTATCGAGAGAGGGATTAGCTTTATTTTGATCACCACTAAACTAGGGAATAAATTCAGCCGATGCAAGTGGCCGTTCGATATTTTCTTCCCATCGAATCACCCAAACTCTCCTGCAATGGCACGGTACAGCACAGCTTGAAAGTGTCTCCCCCACAGGGGATGCTATCTAGGATAGGCAGCAGACTATGGGTTCGCAGGGGTACTCTATCATCGATTTCTAACCCCGTGAGGATACACTTGACAGTTTCCCAAAGTAAAGTTTAACCTGTACTGGTTGAGCGCGTTAAAAAGGCAACCTACTTAAGCTGGTATCTTGTGTTGTTTGGGTGTTCCATTCGCTTCTTTGAGGGTAAGCTCGTTGGCGTGATTCCCCACGTCTGAGAACTTGACCCCATTAAGCTCACCATGCCCTGCAAGCCCCGATTTCCGCTTGTCCTACAGCAGCAGATATTTACAATCTGTTCGTAATCCCGTTTTTTAGGGCTGTCCTAAGTTGGCCGCACCCAGTCGTTGAGACCGAACTCAACCCCTCAATCTGTGACAGATCGAGCTTTATCAAGCCTGAACACCCCTGACACAGTACAAGCAAGAGTGATAATGGAGAAATTTTAAATGTTAAAACGACTTTTAACCGCGAGTTCCGTACTGGTATTGCTACTGATCGGAATAACACCGGCAGCGATCGCACAAACCCAAGAAAGAACGCAACAGACTCCGGTTGAAATTTTGGCTCAAGCTCAAATTAGTGACGAAGATCTCGATAAGTTTTCCCGGGCTATTTTCCAAATGTTGACTATTGAACAACAGTTTCAAGAAAGAATAGTACAAACTATCGAAGGTCAAGGGTTTAGTCAAGAACGGTTTGCAGAAATTTATCAAGCAACCGTTCAAGCACAAGAAAATCCTGCCGCTCAAGCTGATCTCAATATTTCTGCAGAAGAACAGCAAAAATTTGCTCAAATCATGGAAGAAGGAAAGCAAATTCAAGAGGAGTCCCAGGAGAGACAAGAGCAGGCGATCGCCAGTCTCGGACTCAATATGGACCGCCTGAATGAAATTGGGAGTGCCGTTCAACAAAATCCCCAACTTCAACAAGAAGTCAGAACCCGCTTAGAACAACTTATGGAACAATAAAATGCTCGGGGTATATGACTGAGTTCCGCTTAATAATTCGGTAATAGAGGTGTGTTTCTTACGCCTCTATTTTTTTATTGTTCATGTTAGGAGTAACGACTTCAGTCGTTGTCTTTGTTAGGAGTAACGACTGAAGTCGTTGTCTTTGTTAGTAGTAACGACTTCAGTCGTTATTTCCAGTAGCCACAACCGGCATTGCAAAAAGCTCCTTTAAATTCCCGCCAGTTTATCTCGATACTCCGAACCCGGAAACGACTGAAGTCGTTACTACGAACTTAAGAAAGAAACGACTGAAGTCGTTAC
>CAYUEH010000677.1:0-3159 GCA_964442465.1 uncultured Laspinema sp.
CCCCCCCTTTCAAAGGGGGGTAGGGGGGATGGAGAGGGATTTAGGGTGAGGGCTACTTTCATGGAGATGCACTCAATCAAATCGAGGAATAACCGCCCTTGCATCACTTAAAATGGTTGACCCTCACTGGAGGGGTCACCTCCAGACTGATGAATCAAAATCACCGCTTTTTTTTATTGGCTATGTCAATCTCTAGGTTTCGGATGGCGATCGCAAAATGGGGAAAATCCCTAGGGACTGGGAAATGGTCCCACTCCCGACAATTCACGATCGCCCTTTTGGTCACGCTTCTGCTTTGGTCCGGAATTTCATTAAACCCGGCACTGGGTCGAGAGCAAGTTTCCCTGCCTACCAATCAATCAATCCAGCCTTACTTAGACCGGGTTGCCGAGAAAATTAGCGAGTTTACCCTCGATAATGGACTCAAGTTTATCGTTTTAGAACGACATACCGCCCCGGTTGTTTCATTTCTAACCTACGCCGATGTCGGGGGGGCCAACGAACCGGAAGGCAAAACCGGCGTGGCCCACTTTTTAGAGCATTTAGCCTTTAAAGGGACTCAACGCATTGGGACCCGCAATTATCGAGCGGAAAAAGAGCTCCTCGAACAACTCGATCGCCTTGACGCTCAAATTAGAACCGCCACCGCCGCTGGAAAAACTGCCGAAGCTCAACGGTTACAAACCGAATTTGAGAAAACCGAGGCGGCTGCCGCTGAGTTGGTGGTCCAGAACGAATTGGGTCAAATTGTCGAGCAATCTGGAGGCGTTGGACTCAATGCTACCACGTCTGCCGATGCTACTCGCTATTTCTACAGCTTTCCTTCCAATAAGTTAGAACTGTGGATGTCCCTAGAGTCTGAGCGTTTCCTTGAACCCGTCTTTCGGGAGTTTTATCGGGAAAAGCAGGTGATTCTCGAAGAGCGAAGAATGCGCACGGATAACTCCCCCATTGGCACCATGATTGAGGAATTTCTCCAGACTGCCTTTGTGGAGCATCCCTATCGCCAACCTGTGATTGGCTATCCCGAGGATTTAGTCAATCTCCGGCGTGAAGATGTCCAGGAGTTTTTTGAGACTTATTACGTTCCCAACAATTTGACCATCGCTGTTGTTGGAGATGTGGACCCGGAGAATGTCCGGCAATTAGCAGAAACTTATTTTGGTCGCTACCAAGCCGGACCCACTCCCCCGGAGGTGGACAAAACCGAACCTCCCCAGACTGAACCGAGACAGGTGGTGGTCCGGTTTCCCTCGGAACCTTGGTATTTGGA
Source organism: uncultured Laspinema sp. (assembly GCA_964442465.1). Lineage (GTDB taxonomy): Bacteria > Cyanobacteriota > Cyanobacteriia > Cyanobacteriales > Laspinemataceae > Laspinema. The sequence goes on from CAYUEH010000677.1 coordinate 1,274, forward strand.
AGGATATCACCGTCCCGCTATCAATCATCCCGATAATGTGGTCTATGAATTGCTGGCTCAAATTCTCAGTTCCGGTCGAACTTCTCGCCTCTACAAATCCCTCGTAGAAGAACAGCAAGTTGCCTTGACTGCTCAGGGTTTGAATGGATTTCCTGGGGAAAAGTATGAGAATTTAATGCTATTTTATGGCCTGACTGCTCCCGGTCATACGGTGGAAGAAGTTGCCGCTGGTTTGCAAGAGCAAATCAATCGGTTGACGGTGGAGGAAGTGTCCACAGAGGAGTTAGAACGGGTTAAAACCCAAGCCCGAGCGGGAGTGTTGCGATCGCTGGCTTCTAATCAAGGCATGGCCAGTTTGTTGGTGGAATATCAAATTAAAACCGGCAATTGGCGCAATTTATTTCAGGAATTAGAGCAAATTGCTGCGGTGACACCGAAAGACATTCTGCGCGTCTCTCGTCAAACATTCCGCACCGAAAATCGGACCGTGGGACTGCTGCTGCCAGAGGAAGAATCTTAATGAGTCAGAGAATGGTTACATCGAAGGATAAGCCCCGAAACTATTGGATTGTGCTGTTGGTTTTGCCGCTAATGTGGTTGCTGTTTAATGCGGTGAGTGTTACGGCACAATCGGCGAAACATTATACAGATTTGGAGTTTGGACCGCCTCCGGAAATTGTGTTACCGCCGTTTGAACGCTTTGAGCTAGAGAATGGCATGGTGGTGTATTTGATGCAGGACCAGGAATTGCCGTTAGTCTCGGGGACTGCTTTAATTCGCACCGGCGATCGCTGGGAACCGGGGAATCAAACCGGACTCGGCCAAATTCTCGGTCAAGTATTGCGGACGGGGGGAACCACGTTGCATTCCCCGAATGAATTAAATGAGTTGCTGGAACGTCGTGCTGCTTCTGTGGAAACCGGGGTGGATACGGCAGCGGCATCGGCTAGTTTTAATGCCTTAAGTCAGGATTTGGATGAGGTGTTTGAACTGTTTGCGGAAGTGCTGAGAACTCCGGCATTTGACCCGGAGCAAATTGAGTTAGCGAAACGCCAACAAGCGGGGGCGATCGCCCGTCGGAATGATTCCCCCAGTGCGATCGCCTCTCGGGAGTTCCAAAAGCTGATTTATGGCGAAAATAGCCCCTATGCTCGGACCATCGAATATGAAACCTTGAGCAATATTTCTCGGTCCGATGTGGTCCAATTTTACCAGCGCTATTTCCATCCCAATAACATGATTTTGGGCATTGTCGGAGATTTTGAAAAGGCGGAAATGCGAGCGCTGATTGAGCAGGAATTTGGCGACTGGAAACCCGGTCCAACCCTCAGTAAAAATCTTGCGGAGTTATCCCCAACTGCACAAGCTCAACAAGGGGGAGTCTTTTTCGTGGAACGCCCGCAATTAACCCAAAGTACGATTCAAATTGGCCATTTGGGTGGGGAGTTAAATAATCCGGATTATCCGGCGTTGTCGGTTCTGAATGGGGTAATGAATGGATTTGGGGGACGGTTATTTAATCAGGTGCGATCGCGTGAAGGATTAGCTTATTCCGTGTATGGCTTTTGGAGTCCCCGCTTTGATTATCCGGGAATGTTTATCGCCGGGGGTCAAACGCGATCGGAGGCAACGGTGCCGTTTATTCAGTCCGTCTTTCGCGAAATCGAACGGATTCGCACGGAACCAATTACCCCTGAAGAGTTAAAATATGCCCAAGATACGACCCTCAATTCCTTTATCTTCAATTTCGCCGATCCGAGTCAAACCTTGTCTCGGTTAATGCGATATGAATATTATGGATATCCCGAGGATTTTATCTTCCAATATCGCCGTGGGGTGGAAGCAACCACCATTGAAGATGTGCAGCGCGTGGCACAGAAATACTT
>CAYUEH010000678.1:0-3159 GCA_964442465.1 uncultured Laspinema sp.
CTTCTGTATTTCCGGACCCATAAATCTTATAAACATCTTGGAGTTCTACAATGGCTGATTTTTGTTCGGGAATCGGTAGCGTGGATTGGACTTGATTTTGAGAGGTCATAGTAATCTTTAAGTCAGTAAATTAACAGATTAACAAATGTCATTTTTTATTTGTCATTTGTTATTTTTTGATAGGACAAATGTTCGTAGTAACGACTTCAGTCGTTATCTTTCTTCGTTCGTAGTAACGACTTCAGTCGTTATCTTTCTTAGTTCGTAGTAACGACTTCAGTCGTTTCCTAGTGACTCAGCAGCAGCCCACTCACGAGGACCAATGACCAATGACCAACAACAAATGACATAAGACAAATCACTCACTTCTTAATGCTACAATCGGGTCGAGTTGGGCTGCACGACGGGCCGGAACCACGCCAAAAAATAAGCCGATGCCTCCAGAGACACTGGTTGCCAGGGCGATCGCCATTCCGGAAACTCCCGCCTCAAAAGGCGTGACTAGGGCAATCAGAAAAATCCCCCCCATCCCAATGGCAATGCCGACTGCACCCCCCGCCACCGAGAGAATCACTGCTTCTATGATGAACTGAATTAAAATATCTTGCTGAGTTGCGCCGATCGCCTTGCGTAACCCAATCTCCTGAGTCCGTTCTGTCACCGACACCAACATAATATTCATAATCCCAATCCCACCCACCAGCAGGGAAATGCTCGCCACTGCTGCGAGTAACACCGTTAACGCACCCGTAATCGCATCAAAGGTATTCATTAAATCTTGCTGATTCTGAACGAAGAAATCATCTTCGTCCGTAATCCGATGCCGCAGACGCAGCAAATTTTCAATCTGAAACTGCGCCATTCCCATCCCTTCTTCATCGGCGACCCCCACCCAAATGAAAGAAAGCGCCAGTCCATAAGGCGATTGCCGTCCCTGGATTCTATTCGCCATCGTCGTGATGGGAATTAAGGCGGTTTCGTCGTAGTTTGTGCCAAAGGATCCTCCTTTGGGTTTCATCACCCCAATCACTTCTAGACTGACATTTTTGATGCGGACTTTTTCTCCAATGGGGTTGCTGTCCCCGAATAATGCAATGGCTAAATCTGAACCTAACGCCACCACGGGATTGCTGCGTTGAACATCTAATTCATTGAAAAATCGTCCCGTTTCCACCTCAAAGTTGCGGACGTTCAGAAAATCTGGCAGGGTGCCAAAGATTAAGGCTGAAAAGTTTTGATTGCCATAGCGCACCAGTTCGCTGCCGTTGAGTTCTGGAGAGACCCCATTAATCCCCGGGACTTGGGAGGCGATCGCCTTGGCATCATCCAAGACCAAGGTTTGTGGCGGTCCTCCTAATCTTCGACTATTCCGATTCCCTGGGGCAATAATCAATACATTGGTTCCCAGGGATTCTATTTGTCCCCCAATAAAATTTTGCGCCCCTGACCCCACCCCAACCGTAGCAATCACCGCAGCATTCCCGATAATAATCCCCAACATGGTGAGGGTACTGCGAGTTTTATTTGCCACTAGGGTTTTAGTGGCCATATCTAGGCTTTCCCAGAGGTTCATGTTTCTTGATCCTTACCCTAAAATAAATGTTTGCTGTTTTAAGCGGGAACCCCCCTCAAACAACTTTTATTCAACCTAAAAATATCAAGATGCAGTAAAAGCCGGGATGATTTTCTTTCCTGTTGGACGGCATAAAGATGAGAATTTTCCTGGCTTTTATTGAGACAACACAAAGGCCGCCAATCTGGAGAAATATCCCGGGGGTTTCCTTGAAAAGTGACCGAATTTATTGAGTAGCTCGCCAAATTTTAATGGTTTGGTCGGCACTGGCACTGGCAAGGGCCTGTCCATCGGGACTAAAGGCAACGGAGAGAACTCTCCCTTGATGATTGTTAAAGAGGGTTCGCAGGGAACCATTGGCGACATTCCACAGGCGCAGGGTGCGATCGGCACCCCCACTGGCGAGCAGTTGACCATCGGGACTAAATGCCACGGCTAAAACCCAATCTGAATGACCCGTTAAGGTGCTTTTCAAAGATCCGGTGTTCACATCCCATAACTTGATGGTGTGATCGGCACTGGCACTGGCGACGGTTTGTCCATCGGGACTAAAGGCGATCGCCGTAATCGGACTAGAATGCCCTTCAATGGAGCGCCACTTTTTCCCCCTGGGCATTCTCCAAAAGCGGATGGTGTTATCGTAACCCCCACTTACCAGGGTATTGCCATCGGGACTGACGGCGACGGCCCAGACAAAGCTGGAATGCCAGTTGAGGGTCCGCCTTTCTCGTTCCGTGGTGACATCCCAGAGGATGATGCTGCGATCGGCACTGGCAGAGGCGAGGGTCTGTCCATCGGGGGTGAAGGTGACCCCACGAACCGCAAAGGTATGACCCAATCGCGTCCCGGTTAAAATGCCCTGATTTACATCCCACAACTTGACGGTGAGATCACTACTGGCACTGGCTAACCCTTGTCCATCGGGACTAAAAGCGAGGGAATTGACATCTGCCGAATGTCCAAACAGGGTGCGAATCAATTCCCCACTGGTCCAGTTCCAGAGATTGATGGTATTATCTCGACTGCCACTGGCTAGGATGCTGCCATCGGGACTAAATTTTAGGGTCCCGACCCAACTGGTATGTCCTTCCAGGGTTTTGTCTAAAATAAAGCTGGGTCCGGATTGGGGGTTCAGGGGTTCGGTTGCGGGAGGCTGGATTTGGGAATGGGCCACTTGCGAGGGTTCCTGGAGGGCGATCGCGAAGGTTAAACTCATTAAGCTAGACAGTAAAAACCAGCGCCAAGATAATCTCATGTTCAGGGTCCGATCCTCTATATTTCTTTGGTTCGCGATCAAGAAGATACTCTTTTTTTTTGAAAAGTTCATCTTTAATCCATATTTATACCCTTAGAGGGGTTAGTTTTGCGCGATCGGCTAGGTCTTACCCATCCTCCATCTCCCCTTCCTGCGGTGGCCTTGTTCAGTGGGCAAAAGTTGGACAGACCTCCTGGATGACCCTGCACCTCCCCCTACCGGCTTCAGTGTTTTTTCATAGGCCAATCTGGGCTATTTTCATGAGAATTCATAATTTTTTGATATTTTCTATTCTACAATAAAATACTTTGAATTGAGGAGATAAATATTT
>CAYUEH010000679.1:0-3156 GCA_964442465.1 uncultured Laspinema sp.
GCATTTTTCACAGTAAGAGCAGGGCCGTTCGGGGCTATCGTCACCTTGGGCAAATTGGTTGACTAAATTGCTATTCGCAATTAAAGCCCGGGCAATGGTCACCCCATCGCAATAGCCCCCAGCGATCGCGTGGCGGATATAGCTGGCGGTTTGGAACCCCCCTGTACATAATACGGGAATATTCACTGATTGTTTCAGGCGTTGGGTGGCGTTGATATGTTGCCCCTGAATATCTAAGGGAAAATCAGTTAAGGACGGTTGAGATTGAGGAACTTTGCTCCCGGCATGGAGGGCATCTGCACCGGCGATTTCCAAATTTTGAGCAATCTGGATATCTTCCTCTAAATTCTCACCCCCCTCGACCTTAATTTGGAGGTGAAAATCATCACCCACCTGTTGCCGGATTGCTTTCACCACTTCCATTAAAAAACGGCAGCGATTTTCTAAAGACTGCCCATAGTCATCAGTGCGCGGGTTAACATCCCCGCGCAAAAACTGAGCGATTAGATTCACCGGAGGTTTAGTGCGACTCTCGGTCAAATCCGCGATAAACTGTCCAGTGCCCCCACTGGTGGCATCAATTTCCACCCCATCGAGTCCGGCTTCTCGCGATCGCCTTGCTGCATCTGCAAAGTTTTGAATAATGTCTTGAATTCCATCGGGGGTGAGCTGAGAACTGAGCAAACCGAGATGGCTCCCACCGTAGCTGAGTTGAACGATATATTTACAGTCATAGTGATGCACCGTTTCTGCTACTTTTCGCCAAAACGGAATGCGATCGTCCTCATGAAGCGTAGGGCAGTTGGGAGCCATTCTCCCGGTGTTGGCAACCGGCACGACTGAAGAGAGAATGGCTCCAACACCGCCCCGGGCAAATTTTTCTTCCCAGGCGATTCGTTCTGAAGTGCCAATGCCATCAGGATCGTTAAAGTTTCCGTAGGTATTGGAGCGAAAAATTCGGTTTTTAACGGTTAAATTGCGAAAGTTTAAAGGTTCAAAAATAACATCGGTTGCCATATTTTTTGCGGTAAGGAAAATCAGTCAAGTGAACCGTTTGTGTGACCCTTCCACTATCCAAGGGAATAGATTAGGGATGAATTCACCCCTAACCCTTTTTCCTGGATGGTAGACATTGGCCCTACCACTGGTTGAATCGCGGCACTCTCGTCACAAAGGAAGTAGAGGGTCTTAGAGTCTTAGATACAAAAACATCGGACCCCAAAAGACCCGAATCGCCGATTATTTTCGTCCAGAATGGCGCGGATGAAATCTTGTTGATTCCCACTGGTGAACAACTGCTTCTGCTCCTCGGTCAATTCATATTCATCCATCACTGCATTCGGATTATTGCTAAATTGTTCCAATTTAGCTGGATCTTCTGCAAGAGCAGGCATCATTTTCAATAAATTTGACATTCCTATTCACTCCGAGTTACATTATTGAACCAGCCAGGGCTGACCATTAACTTAAAGTTGGGTCTTTCGCTCATGGTCACCGGGATTTTATCAACTAAATTTATTTTTGTCAAGGTTTATCATTATTCTCTGCATTTTTTTGGTGAAGTTTGTATTATAAATGCAATTTTTCAAACGTATAAACCCTTGACATACAAAGAGGACAAGGCAGGGTCTTGTCTCTAGGCGTGGATTATTGCCAGGAAGAAGACACTGCCCTGTCCTCTTTATTAAGGCTGAATCCGTTTAGCTTTCGATTCATGATACTCCCGCACTTGACGCGATCGCACCCAATGGGGATAAACCATTTTACCTAACGGAATCGCGGTTACTCCGATTAGCAAACTCACCCAATAATGAGATAAAATTCCCTCCTTCAAAGCAAACCCTAGGCTGATTCCTAATCCCACCGTCAGCAGAGAAATTCCCCCCGCAAAATAAGTGGAAACATTGCTAATTTTGAATTTAACTTTCGCTGGCAACGGGGAGATTTTGCCCTGTTCTACTTCATCGAAAACCGCACCGGCAACGATACCTGTTAAAATACTTAAACCCATCCATCCCAGCAAAGCCCAACCATTAGACAGGGAGCGGGTGGCATCCAGAATCGGCCATGCACCACAGATTCCCCCGGCGATCGCCCCGGCAAGGGTTTGGGATACCTCTCTGGCTGTTCCCAGCGCCCGTAATCGGCTGATTAATTCCTCGGTTCCCATACCGGCATAAGCACCGATTAACGCACCCAGAACAGTAGAAGCGATCGCTGCTTCTTGTGCGGCTTGAGTCCAAGGCAGGGAACCCAGGCCAAAGGCGATCGCACTTAACGCCGCAATCACTGCACTACTGATACTCCCGGCGATCGCACCTGTGGCAGCCGGACCCGGATTCTTGCCGATCGCCCGAATGGTATAAAGCACAGTCCCGGGAAACAAAAACAGGAATGCCACAACTCCCCAAACCGTCTCACTAAACCATCCAATCCAATTTCCCACCATGTTTACGGGTTGAACCCAGACTATATTCAAGGCTAAACCTAGCAAAATTCCCAGCAAGGGATAGGGTAATTTTATCTCTTCTACAGGTTCTGGCGCGGTTTTAACTTTAAGGGCGACTCGATATAATTTTTGGTCTGAATTTGCCTGTAATATTAATTCGCGCTCATAAATGCGATCGGCTATCAAATTGCCGGTATCCACGGTGATGGTACATTCAACTTGATTCCCCTTAAACCGGGCTGGGTCAATTTTAATCCAGGGATGATTATTTTTGGCAAAGTAGCCATCTCGGCGATAAGGAGCCACCTTCCATCGCCCCGTCAGCATCGTTCCCGGAACCGGATTTTTAATCGAAATGGTTTGGGTAATTTGCTCTCCCAACTTCGTCCCCCGAAACTGCACCAACTGATGACTAGAAATGACTTGCGGCGTGCGACTAATCTCAATCGGAGTCAACAGTTCCAAGGCCGTTTCTGCATTCGAGTAACGGTCTTTTGGCTTGGGTTCCACCATTTTCTCTAGCCATTGAATCCAAGCCAGACTAATTTTAGGAAGCCGTTTCTGAAAGTGAATCCGATAACTGGGGTCAATTAACTCCCCAATATCCATCGATTTTGTCCCCGTCAGCAAACAAATTAAAGTCGCCCCCACCCCATATAAATCCGATGCCGGAGTCAGTTCCCGATTAAATAATTGCTCTGGTGGCA
>CAYUEH010000680.1:0-3151 GCA_964442465.1 uncultured Laspinema sp.
GCCTACCCGCAAGCGATCGCCTTCCCGCTTCCAATATTCATAATTTTGTCCCCCCTCTTGATGTTCTGTTGACCAACTCTCTTTGTGATTGAACAGGGCCTGATGCCTGTTCGAGTGGGTGAGATTGATCTCAGGTAACTCATGAAACGGTTGTTCTTGCATTGGAATCTCCTAACCGATCAATTCCTGGAAAAGGGTCCTTTCTATGAGTGAAGACCCACTCAGAATCCCTTCGATACCTACCGCAACGTTTCTGGGTTGAGATAGAGTCGGTTTGCTAAACCTCTTGTTACTTAAAATAACTCACTCGATCCTTATGTCAGGAATTCTTAGTAAATATTTTATACTTAGCAACATTCCTGTTATATTACTTAACGTTAGTTCATCCTAATTCATGAACCTATCTTCACAAACTCCACCCATTTCCAGTTCAACGGAATCGTGACTCCATTCTCGGTTCGTATCTAATTTTGATGACATCCAAAGGGGAGATTTCCGCTACAATCAGGACAGGGCGAGGGTTCATTCGCCAAAGATGCGAGATGCCAATCAGCCAGTCAGAGCGGCCAAAACCCCGGAAAGCTGGCTCGGCGATCGCCCCGCAAAACTGAATAGGTATCGCGATCGCCACCCGGTCAACCCTGACCCACCCTCAAAACAGGCGATCGCCTCCACCCCAGGGACCCAGATTGTAAAGTGATGTTGCGAATCTTTCAAAAATCTTTAAAAATCTATTAAAACAGAAACAGCATATTACTCTGATCTTAAATCTATATTTTTCGAGGAACCCCCTTAATGAATAAGCTGCAAAAATACCGATTAGTCTGCACCCTGACCTTTGGAGATATCTACGGACAAATCATCATTTGGTTGATCGTGATTTTCCTGAGTTTAGCCTCCGCCCTCGCCTTGTGGAGTACCGCCCGTCAAATCTACGCCCTCGCTACAGTGGGTCTAATCGTCGTCCTCTCCCTGCCCTTTCTCCTGTTTGCCTTCGTCACCACCTTGCTCAATCACATCGAACTGAACCCGGTCGAAACCTCTGCAGAACCGGCGGAATCCAGTTCTAGAACTGCACCCAACTCTAATCCCGCCCAAGCAGCCAGTTAGCCCCACCCAGGGCCCAGCCGACTGCTGAACCTTAAAATCTTTAATGCAGCCTTTTGCATCCTCAAGCCAGAATCCGTCATCGATGGAGCAATTCTAAAAAATTCCCTACCTTTGAGGAGGGAATTTTTTTTTGAGTGGGAAGATAGATCCAGAACCAATCCAGAAGCAATCCAGAACACCTTTAGATCCCATAGATCCAACCAGAGAGAAGAGAACCATGATAGAACATGACGTCATTATCGTCGGGGGCGGACTTGCCGGTTGTCGCGCCGCAGTGGAAATTGGGCGCATCAATCCCAGCATTGATGTCGCCGTAGTCGCCAAAACCCATCCCATTCGGTCCCATTCCGTCGCCGCCCAAGGGGGAATCGCCGCCACCCTCAAAAACGTCGATTCCACCGATAGCTGGGAAGCTCATGCCTTTGATACGGTCAAAGGGTCCGACTATTTAGCGGATCAAGATGCGGTAGAACTGCTCACCAAACAAGCCCCTGATGTGGTCATCGACCTCGAACACATGGGCGTCCTCTTCTCCCGCTTACCCGATGGGCGGATTGCTCAACGGGCCTTCGGGGGCCATTCCCATAACCGCACCTGCTACGCCGCAGATAAAACCGGTCATGCCATGTTGCACGAACTGGTGAATAATCTGCGCCGCTATGGGGTCCGGGTCTATGAAGAATGGTACGTCATGCGGTTGATTTTGGAAGAGGGACAAGCCAAGGGATTGGTGATGTACCATATTCTCGATGGCCGCCTGGAAGTGGTCCGCGCCAAAGTGGTGATGTTTGCCACTGGGGGATATGGACGGGTGTTTAATACCACCTCCAATGACTTTGCCTCTACCGGGGACGGGTTGGCGATGTCGGCAATGGCGGGGGTGCCATTGCAAGATATGGAGTTTGTGCAGTTCCATCCCACGGGACTCTATCCGGTGGGGGTGTTGATTTCGGAGGCGGTGCGTGGGGAAGGGGCTTATTTAATTAATAGCGAGGGCGATCGCTTTATGGCAACCTACGCCCCCAGTCGCATGGAATTGGCCCCCCGTGATATTACCTCCCGGGCGATTACTCGGGAAATTCGCGCCGGACGAGGGGTCTATCCCGATGGTCGTCCCGGAGGGCCTTGTGTCTTCCTGGATCTGCGACACATGGGACAGGAAAAAATTATGAGCCGGATCCCCTTCTGTTGGGAAGAAGCGCACCGTTTGTTAGGGGTCGATGCAGTGTATGAACCGATGCCGGTGCGTCCCACAGGCCATTATTCTATGGGAGGCATTCCCGTTAATACCGAGGGACAGGTGCGAAGCGGTCCCGATGGGTTGGTGGAAGGATTCTTTGCCGCAGGGGAATGTGCCTGTGTGTCCGTACATGGTGCTAATCGTCTGGGGAGTAATTCCCTGCTGGAATGTGTGGTGTATGGGAAAATTACCGGGGCGGCGATCGCCCGCTATGTCGAAAACCGCAAATTGCCGGACCTCGACGATCGCCCCTACCTGCAACAAGCTCAACAAGAACTGCAATCCCTCGTCGATCGCACGGGAACCCTCCGGATTGGGGCCGTTCGTCAAGGATTCCAGGATGCCATGAGTGACCATTGCGGCGTGTTTCGCAGTGATGAACTGATGCGGGAAGGGTTAAATCAATTAGAACAGTACCAGCAGCAGTACCAGCAGATTTATTTAGACGATAAAGGCAAACTGTGGAACACGGAAATTATTGAAGCGTTAGAATTACGCAGTTTAATGGTGGTTGGACAATTGATTTTAGCCAGTGCACTCAACCGCCAGGAAAGCCGAGGCGCGCATTTCCGCGAGGATTATCCCGATCGCGATGATGAACAGTTCCTCAAGCACACCTTGTCCTATTATTCTCCTGCCGGTGTGGATATTCGCTATCGACCCGTAACGATTACTCAGTTCCAGCCGAAAGAACGGAAGTATTAACCCTTAGCCCTGAATTGGAGGTGGCAAAAAATTCACAATCCTTAGACCTCTTGCAAAAAAAAGGATTGATCCCCCCAACCCCCCTTAAGAAGGGGG
>CAYUEH010000681.1:0-3150 GCA_964442465.1 uncultured Laspinema sp.
ATAAAATGCTCTCCCTGCAAGGCAATACCGCTCCCTATATGCTCTATGCCTTTGTCCGCATTCAGGGAATCAGTCGCCAAGGCAATATCGATTTCGATAATCTCAGTTCTGATATTCAAATTCAATTGAGAGAAGAAACTGAATTAGCCTTAGCCAAACATATTCTCAGTTTGAGTGAAGTCCTCAAAGAAGTAGAAAAAGAACTGTTACCGAATCGACTCTGTGAGTACCTCTATCAACTCAGTAAGAAGTTCAACCAGTTCTACGAAAACTGTCCAGTATTGCAAGCCGAAGAACCGCAACGCACCTCCCGGTTATTGCTCTGTGATTTAGCAGCAAAAACCTTAAAATTGGGGTTATCTTTATTAGGAATGCAACTCATTGACCGGATGTAACCCTGGGGTGCGTCAGAGCCCCAAATCCTCGTGACGTGGCTCTGCCGCGTCATGAAATTCGGAGGCTCTGCCTCCAGTCCGGGAGCAAGGATTTAAGTTGCCTATTTTACCTGTAACAGCTTCAAATCCTCACCCAAGGTACAGGCGGCAGAGCCGCAAAGAGTGCGTGACGCGGCAGAAGCCCCCTCACGAGGAACATAGGTACATTTCGGGAGTGCGTTCGCGTAGCGTGTGCGTCAGCACAAACATCTTGCTCGCTAGAGAGGATAGCGAGCAAGATGCTCGCACTCCTCTAAATATTTAATGCACCCAATTCCATCAATTTCTATTCGTTAAACTCATGTCCTACGATATCTTATGTCGATTTCTGATTGATGAATTTAGCCGGGACTTTGCCACCTTGTTGATGGGAAAACCCATCGACTTAACGATTTTGAGTCCCAAAGAACTCTCCGTAGAACCCATTCGCGCCGATTCTCTGATTCTCTTCCAGTCCGAAGACTCAGTATTGCATATAGAATTCCAAACCGACCCGGATCAAGAGATTCCCTTTCGCATGGCCGACTATCGCCTACGCGGGTATCGACGCTTTCGGGACAAAGATATGCGCCAGGTGGTGATTTACCTCAGAAAAACCAACTCGCCATTGGTCCATCAAACCGAATTTATTCTCCCGCAAATGACCCATCGATTTGAGGTCATCCGTCTCTGGGAACAACCCACCGAACTGTTTTTAAATGCACCGGGTTTACTTCCCTTTGCCGCCTTAACCCGCACAGAAAACCCAGAGGAGGTATTAACCGAAGTCGCTCAATTGATTGAACGCATCGACAACCGACAACAACAGGCCAATTTAGCCGCTGCTTCTTCGGTTCTAGCTGGGTTAGTATTAGATCGAGAGTTAATTAACAGGATTCTCCGGAGGGACATTATGCGTGAGTCACCCATTTATCAGGACATTTTAGCCGAAGGTCGCCAGGAAGGACGCCAGGAAGGTCGCCAGGAAGGTCTCCAGGAAGGTCTCCAACAGGGTCTCCAACAGGGTCTTCAGGAAGGACGCCAGGAAGGACGCCATGAAGGACGCCAGGAAACAATGGCCGAAATTGCCAGAAATCTACTGCTCAGTGGAATGTCCGTGGAACAAATCATGAATGTCACGGGGTTAACCCGAGAACGAGTTGAGCAATTGACTAACCGCGATTCCGAGTAATTCGCTGGATCCGGTTCAGTTGAAAAGTTGGGTAAAAAATAGACCTCTGGCAAAATTCTAAAAAGCCCCCCTTCTTAAGGGGGGTTGGGGGGATCAATCCTTGTTTTTGCAAGAGGTCTAATGCCTGGATTCGATGCCAATGCAGGGATGACAGGCATTTTTATTTAAACTTATCAACAGAGTTAATCCATCTTTGTAGATTTCTATTATTGCTATGCGTGAATCATCCATTTATCAAGAGATTTTTGCCGAAGGGTTCGAGATTGGTTTCCAGGAAGCACGCCAGGAAGCGATCGCCGAAATTGCCAGGAAGTTACTCCTCAGTGGAATGTCCGTGGAACAAATCATCACTGTCACCGGATTAACCCGAGAACGAATTGAGCAACTGACTAACCGCGATTCCGAGTAAGGCACTGGATCCGGTTCAGTTTAAAAGTTGGATAAAAATGCCTGGATTCAATGCCAATGCAGGGATGACAGGCATTTTTCTTTAAACGTATCCCCGCTTACCCACGGAGTGAATCCATCGTTGTAGACTTCTATAATGGCAGAATAAAACGCCATTTTAAGGAGTTTCTTAAATGAGTTTAGCGATACTGTTCGGTTTGGGAATTTGTACTGGATTGCTGGCGGGATTGTTTGGATTAGGCGGTGGAATTTTGATTGTACCCGTCTTAAACCTGTGGGGATTTCCCGTGGTGACTGCCGCTGCAACCAGTTTAATCGGGGTATTTTTAACCGCACTTTCTGGCACGATTCGATATAGTTTTACGAACCAGCTAAACTGGCAGAATGCGTTGCAAATTGCTCTGTTTGGGGTTCCTGCGGTCCAAGTTGGAGCTTGGCTGGCTCGTCATCTTCCCGATAGTTGGTTGGCTATTTCTTTTTCCCTGTTATTATTAGCCGCTATTTATTTAATGGGATTAAGAAAAACCCTGATTGATACAGAAACTTTTGCCCTTTTACTCGACTCAGACTCGGACGAGGGAACTCGCCAAAATCAGACGGGTTCCCGGTGGGAGTTTGCCAAAATTGGGGGCCTCGGGGGGGCGATCGCCGGATTATTTGGGATTGGCGGTGGCATTGTCATGGTTCCCTTACAAGTCTTACTCCTGGGAGAATCCATCGCCTCCGCAGTCCCGACAACCCTCGCTGCCGTCACAGCGATCGCCGCTTCTGGTTTAGCGCAATATGCCTGGAATGGCAATGTCTTGTGGATTCCCGGTTTATGTATCGGTTGCGGTGGCATCCTCGGGGTGCAATTGGGAACCCGCCTCCTCCCTCACCTCAGCGCCACCTTAATTAATACCCTGTTTCGCCTCATCCTCTTTGTCTTATCTTTGTACATGATGCGCCAAGGGTTGGTCAAAGGAATCATATAAATCCCCAAAGTATTTGTTTCCTATTGACGATTGTCCCCGAATCGAGATAATCTAACTCCAACCTGATTAGATAAATTGCCATGTCTACCCTGTTAATTCAACTGCTTGTGATTGGATTAGTTGCCGGTGTCGCCGGTGGAATGTTTGGCATTGGTGGGGGTGC
>CAYUEH010000682.1:0-3145 GCA_964442465.1 uncultured Laspinema sp.
GAGACTCTCTAAATTCATGCAGCGGAGTAATCACTCAAAAATTGTCGTTTTTATTGATACTATTCTCAAGAACCCGAAAACGCTATAACTTCAAACAGCGCAGTAGCAATTGCTGGAACCCTTGAGGGCAGAATTGTAGGGTGGGCATTGCCCACATTAGTTCCGGTGGGCAATGCCCACCCTACAATTGCTATAAAATTGCTGGAACCCTTGAGGCACTGCCCACATTAGTTCCGGTGGGCAGTGCCACCCTACAATTGCTTAATCCTTGAGGGGGTGGGTGTTTCTGTCAAAACCCGATTGAGTCTCAAATTAACCCCACCGGAATCAATAATTCCCATGCTAAAAACCCGGCCTCTGGAAAAGGCCGGGTTTCTGGGATAACCCTACTTCAAATTAAGCGCGACGCAACCAAGGATTTCGTTCCATCACCAGAGAACGTTTATCCAGCAAAGTCATGAAAATCGGCAATTCTGCCGCAGTGCGATCGCCTAAATTCAGAGTCCGAACTGCCGCATCAAAGGTCTCCCCTCGGGTCATCCGTTCGGCAATATCTCCAATTTCATCCCAAGTTAAATGACTCTCAATATAGGATTTTGCCATCGCAATCAACATCGACTCATGAGGATTTCCCTCCCCTTGGGTCATCATCGTGTGAGGAATATCCAAAACCCGGTCAAAAATATGATACCAACTCCGGGGTGCAAAGCGGGAAACTGACTCAAATAAGGTCCGATGTTCCCGATGACCTACCGCGCGATCGCTCTCACTCGACACAATAAACATCGGTGCAGACGCTTCTCGTTTCGCCCGATTCAGAACCTCTCCCCCCATCAACAGCACCGTTTTCAGCGCTTTAACTTCAAATCCATCGTACCCATGCCGTGCCTGTCCCGGTCTCGGTGCACCCCAATCAGAATAATCCGGAGTCAGCTTCCGCACAAACAAATCCAACACCCGACTACTACTGCTCAAATAGGGTGCAAACAACAAACAACCGGCAATATCCCGACTACGTTCCAAGGCCAACCAGGCCGCTACCGTACCCCCACCGGATAACCCACCGATATACACCTCTTCTCCCAACTCTTGAGCGCGATCGAGCCATTCCTGGGCAAACTCTTGATACGCTGCTGCTGTAGTCGGTAATGGCGGTGGATTCTGCCGACTCCAATTCCCCCCATGACCATGACCGGGCATTAAGGGGACTAAAACATTGTAACCCGCCTTAAAAAAAGCCTCGCCCATCGGCACAAACTGCCAGGGTGCAGCGGTAAACCCGTGAAAGAACAGCAGCACTTTTTTAGTCCGGCGAGGATGGAGAAAAAAGCGCGATCGGCAGTGTTCATTCAACAGAGGGAGTGCATCTTCACGGCGTTTGGAATTGCAAACAAAGTCGGCGATCGAACCACAGTAATTCAACATTTAAACACCCAGTACAGTCAGAAGGATCAAGGATATATAGCTATTTCATCCTTCTGACTCGGCAATCCTGATATAATGAAAAATCGCTGCTGAACTTTACCGCTGATATCCCGAAGCGACAATCATCGAACCAATCCCCGTATCGGTCAAAATTTCCAGCAACAGGGAGTGAGGAATCCGACCATCAATAATGTGAGCCGCTCTCACCCCTTGGGCCAAACTCCTTACACAACAGGTCACCTTGGGAATCATCCCTCCAGAAACCACCCCGTTTTTCATCAGTTCCCGCGCTTGTTGAATATCCAGTTGCGCCAGCAGGGTAGAAGGGTCCTTGGGATCTTGTAAAATCCCGGCAGTGTCCGTCATTAAGATTAATTTTTCCGCACCCAAAGCCGCAGCCAGTTCTCCGGCGATCGTATCCGCATTAATATTATACGATTGACCCGCCTCATCTGCCGCCACACTGGAGACCACGGGAATATAGCCAGATTTGACTAAGGAATCTAAAATTTTGGGATTCACCGAACTCACTTCCCCGACAAAGCCAATTCCTTCATCCCCTTGAGGACGTGCGGTGATTAAATTCCCATCCTTCCCGCACAATCCGACAGCGGCACCCCCCGCTTGATTAATCAAGGCGACAATTTCCTTGTTGACCCGGCCTACTAAGACCATCTCCACCACATCCATTGTCGGCGCATCGGTGACCCGCAGACCATTTTTAAATTGGGGCTCGATGCCGAGTTTGTCCAACCAGCTATTGATTTCCGGACCGCCACCGTGGACCAGGACAGGCCGGACCCCCACACAGGCCAAAAACACCAAATCCCGCATTACTTGGTCCTTGAGGGTGCTGTCTTTCATGGCTGCACCCCCATATTTGACCACAATGGTCCGTCCGGCAAATTGCTGGATATAGGGGAGGGCTTCACTAAGCACCTTCACCCGCATTGCTTCCGTTTCTTGTTGGCTGAGTTCTTTCTCGGTCAGCATAGGTATTCCCTGAAAATAGGTCACTCCTAGCTTATGGCAATTTTTCAACCCTGAGAATCATCCAAAAAATTTGGGTTGAGGGGAATCGAGGGATTGGCGTGGGGAAGGGGAGGATTTAGTTCTGATTGACACGGTGTTTGAGGATTTTGGCAATTTCGCTTAAAACTCCCGTAGCGATTTGTTCTGGGGTATCTTCAGGACCGACAATCACGCGCACATCGGCCTGGGAGTAGAGGGATTGGCGTTGGTCAAGGAGCGATCGCAGTTTAGCCATTGGGTCAGGGTCTCTTAACAATGGCCGGGTGGTATCCCCTTCCAAGCGCTGATAAAGTTGCTCCACAGGAACATCCAACCACACCACCACCCCATGTTGCAAATAACTCCAGTTTTTCCGGTTCAGGATAATCCCTCCCCCCGTAGCCACAACCAGATGGGTATAGGCGCACAATTCGCTCAACACCTTGGTTTCCAGTTCCCGAAACGCCGCCTCGCCACTTTCGGCAAAAATGTCAGGGATGGACTGACCCGCCACCTGTTCAATCAGGCGATCGGTGTCAAAATAACGATATTCCAATTGAGGGGCCAGAATTTGGGCAACGGTGGTTTTTCCAGACCCCATCATCCCGACGAGATAGAGATTGCATCCTTTGAGAAACTGATTCACGATGATTGCTTAAGGCAGGGCGAGGTTATTTTTACCATTCTTGGGGGTCGCAAATCAAGGGTG
>CAYUEH010000683.1:0-3142 GCA_964442465.1 uncultured Laspinema sp.
CCCCCCCCCCTTTCAAAGGGGGGTAGGGGGGATGGAGAGGGATTTAGGGTGAGGGTCTAGTTTGGGAATTAACTGAACCTCATATTCCTCTTCAAATACGACTTTTTTCTGCTCAAGACTCCAGAGTTCTAACACACAGGGGTCATCAGGTTCGTTGGGATGGAGGATTAAGTGCAGTTGTTGGGTGTCGGGGAAATAGCGGCAACCGAGTTGAGCGATCGCCCCCACTTGGCGGCGGTCCAAGGCAACCGCCAGACGTAACAACGCACTCAATTGACTCACCATCTTCCGATGTTGCTTACTCGGCAAATTCCGATAATTATCATGCTTTTTCTTCGGTGCACTCTGGCGGTGATAGCGAGCCAGATTAGCGATGATTTCCACCTCCGTATCCGTATATCCCAGCAACTCCCCATTGCGAATCAAATAGTAGGAGTGTTTGTGATGCGCGGAATGACTGATATGAATCCCGCAGTTATGCAAAATTGCTGCTGACCAAAGTAATTCGCGTTCATTTAAACCCCAGTCATGGAGTAACCCTTGGGTGCGATCGAATAGAGTCAGAACAAATCCCGCAATTCGTTCGGCAGAGTCGAGATTAACGTGATGTTTTTGGGCAATTTTCAGGGTACTGCGTTGCCGGATGGAACTCTGATAGCGCAGACGGTCCTCAATTAAGCCGTGGGTGAGCATCCAATCGACGATGACGCCTTCTCGTAGCGATCGCTCGCAGACGGTGAGGGAGTCCATGTTCAACAGGGTCATCGCTTCCAGCAAAATCAAAGCCCCCGGGAGGATAATCTCGGCGCGCTTGTCCGACATCCCCGGAATGTCTAACCGTTGATTGTAGGAGAGTTTCCGCAAGCGTTGGACAAACTCAGCTAAGTCTTTTAATTTGAATTGATATCCGGTTAAGGGAGAGGGTTCGACGCCCTGTTTTTCCCGGGCGATCGCCACGGCGAGGGTTTCAATGGTTCCCGAGGTCCCCACCAACCGAGGCTGTTCCTCCAAGTACAACCGCGCCTGCAACTCCTCCACGGGACGCTCTAACATCCCGCGAATGTAGGCTTGCAAAAAGTCAAACTCGCTGTTACTAATGGGATCCGTGGTAATAAATTCGCTGGTCAGACGCACCGCCCCAATTTTCGTACTACTCAGGGAACGGGGTTCCTGACCATCTCCTAAAATCAGTTCCGTGGAACCACCGCCAATATCAATAATGATATGGGGTTCTTCGTTAAAGTCCATTCCCGAGAGAACGCCAAGGTAGATCCGTCGCGCCTCTTCCTGTCCCGAAATTAAACTGACCCGCAGTCCCAGTTCGGTTTCGATTTCTTTGAGAAAGTCCCTTCCATTGGGGGCTTCGCGCATGGCAGAGGTGGCAACTGCCACCACTTGTTCCGCATTGAGACTCTCGGCGCGTTGCTGGAAGCGGCGCAGCGCTTTGAGGGTGCGTGCCATAACTTCCGGTTTGAGGTTGCCGGTTTTGATATCGCGATCGCCCAGACGCACGGTTTCTTTTTCCCGGGTGATAATTGTAAAAGCCGGTAGGGTGGGGTCGATTTTGACCACCACCATGTGCAGGGAGTTCGTCCCCATATCGATCGCAGCGAGAATATGTTGTTTTCCTACATCGGGGTCCGTAATCCTCACGATGGGAACGGATTTGGTCAAGGTCATTGTTTTTTACCCTCTTTGGAGATTAAGGCGGCGATCGCGTGACAACGGGGTGCAAGTCGGAATCGAACCGGAATTGAGGAAAATCTCCGGTTAAAGAGGCAAACGTTGCATCCTTGATGTTGGATTGACTTAACCCACCCGGAGGTTGCTAATTAAGGCATTGACAAATTTTCGCTCTGGATGACGAGAATGCATCCCACCGATATCCCTGGGTTAGGGATCGATTCCACTGTTGAACCCAAGATAACGATATCGTATTAGTGAAACCTGTCGCGAATTAATTTAAGTAAATGTAATGGTGACGTCACAACCCAACCCAAGCGAATCGACTTGGCAAGCAGTCATTCGGCTGTTACGGTGGAATAAACCTGCCGGACGCCTGATTTTAATGATTCCGGCGCTGTGGGCCGTATTTTTAGCGGCGGAAGGAACCCCCCCGGTACTTCTGGTTGGGGTGATTATTTTAGGGTCCCTGGCAACCAGTGCTGCCGGTTGCGTGGTGAATGATTTGTGGGATCGGGATATTGATCCGCAGGTGGAACGCACCCGCGATCGCCCTTTGGCATCCCGGGCACTGTCTATCAAAATTGGGATTGTCGTCGCAGTCGTGGCGTTTGCCTGTGCAGGGATTCTGGCACTGTATCTCAATCCCCTCAGTTTTGGCTTATCGGTGGCGGCAGTCCCCGTGATTATTGGCTATCCCCTGGCGAAACGAGTGTTTCCGGTGCCTCAGTTGGTGTTGTCCATCGCCTGGGGTTTTGCGGTGTTGATTAGTTGGAGTGCCGCAGCATCTCACTTAGAGACCGCCACCTGGATTTTATGGGGGGCCACGGTGTTATGGACCTTGGGATTTGATACGGTGTATGCCATGAGCGATCGCGAGGACGATCGCCGCTTGGGGGTGAACTCCAGTGCCTTATTTTTTGGCGATCGGGCGGCAGAAGCAGTCGCCTTGTTCTTTTTGGCGACTACTGGATTATTGATTTGGGAGGGAGTCCGGTTAAATTTAACGTTCCCCTTTTGGGTTGCCGTGGCGATCGCCGTTCTGCTGTGGAGTTGGGAATATCTCCAACTGCGCCAGGAAGACATTCCCAGAACCACTTACGGCCAGATTTTTGGTCAAAATGTGGCGATCGGATTTGTCTTACTCGCTGGCATGATTGCCGGAATTTTAGCCTAAATCCCGTCCTAGTCTCTGTCTGCTGGTTCCTTCAGTTCTATCCAAAGGGGGATCATCTTCCGCCCTAGGTTCAGATACAGTAGAACCATAACAAACCGCACCCCTTGCCGGTGTTCATAAGACAGGCCCTCGGCCTTTTTAAAAATCTTTATAACAGACAATCCCGTTCGAGTCATTCGGACGGGATTGTTGGTATTTGAAAAGATTGAAATAGCCCAATTTACAACATTTTCCACCGTTCGTAGTAACGACTTCAGTCGTTCTCTTCATGTTCGTAGTAAC
>CAYUEH010000684.1:0-3139 GCA_964442465.1 uncultured Laspinema sp.
GTCTCTCCCCACAAGGCGGCGATCGCCGCACCCAAAGCCAGAAAGGGTCCAAACGGCATGGGTTTACTGCGTTCTAGCCACCCCAAGGCGACTGCACCCCCTCCGAGAAAGGCACCAGCAGTACAAGCCAAAAAACCCCCTAGTAGCATCAATTTCCAGCCTAACCAAGCCCCCATCATCGCCGCAAGTTTGGCATCCCCGGCCCCCATTGCGGTTTTTCCAAAGGCGATCGAACCGACAAAGGAAATGCTATCCAACACCCAAATCCCGAGTACGGCACCAATTATCCCCACCATTAACTGATGGGGAATTCCTTGGACATCGGAGGCGATCGCCCACCCCGTCACCATCTGAAACCCTAATCCCACCACTAATCCCGACTGGGTAAGCTTGTTCGGCAGGGTCATGGTATCTAAATCAATAATCGAGAGGGCCAATAACCAACTAAAAAAGACCCAATACCCGATCATTTGCATCGGGTTCTCCCAGGTGAACAATGCCACTATCATGAAGATGACAGCGGTTAAGGCTTCGATGATGGGATACCGGACGGAAATCGGACTTTTGCAGTGAGCGCAGCGACCCCGCAACCGCAACCACCCAAAAACGGGCACGTTCTCGGTTTTCCCCAGTTTATGTAGGCAATGGGGACAGCGTGAAGGGGGCCACAGCAAGGATAAACCGGCAGGAATCCGGTATGCCACTACGTTGATAAAACTGCCGATGGAAGCACCCAAGGCTAAGGCGACTGCCACCGCTGCTATTACAACAATCACATCTATGGGGTTTGTCATTGGTCATTGGTTGTTGGTCATTGGTTGTTGGTCATTGGTCATTTGTCATTGGTGGTTTGTCATTGGTGGTGTTTTATTCAAGTTCAAGGGTTAATTATTACCGATTAACAATAGGTAATCATCAGAATTTAATAAAAAGTCCGAACCTTATGGTGTCCGGTGATAATAATAGCCCATTCCCCCTAATAGAGTCCGGCTTCAAGCTGATCGAACGGTACAAAACATTCCGTCAGCAATAAAGCAGGCTTTTGGGTAAAAATGAGCTGACCTCGATGAGTAAAGCGATCGATGGCGACCCCGAGAGGACGCTGAATCCCATCGGGATGAACGTCTTTGTACGCTCGATAAAGCAACCTTGCCGCTTTGAGCAACGTTGGGTCAAGCAACTGCGGGGAGGCGATCGGGCTATCGTCTTGGAGTTGTGGTGCAGCGTACATGAGCAAGCAACCTTAATCGTAAAGTTTAAGTGGATACGGGAAAAACATTGGTGCTGGTCATGGTTTGATTGTAGTCTACCCACTCTTAAACTGTGGCGATCGGCCTCCCCAAAATATCTATCTAAAGAATGAAAATCATCAACCCTTCATTCTTTGTCCCCCTTAATGCAGGGTTTCACCCCTCACTTATAACCGCCACCTTGCAGCAGAAAACTTGGCTAATCTGCTCGTTGATTAATGGCGGCAGCAGAGAATAAAGAAAGGTTGCACAACTCTAAAATGAACCAATTATAAGCCATATTGGTCAATGAGTTGCTCTATGACTAATAGTCGCTCCTCGCTAGAAAGACCTTCAAACACTTTCTGGATGAGTTCTGGGGAAGCATTTTGCTGAAACCAATCCTGACTCGGCTCCTGGGACATTCCTAAATAATATTTTAGCCGTGTCTCGATACCATTTTTATCAGATTTATCTAATTGTCCAATCCGATCTAGCCAATTTCCATTCGAGTCTTTCAAGCAGTTCGCATCAACCGTAGAAATTTGGTGAACTAAGGCCAAAGAATTTCTATCAAGGCCATTTCTAGCGGTAGAATTAATCGGATAAGTCGTTGGCAACCCTTTGAAAGTTTCTTGGGAAGTCAGGGGAATCACAGTAAAAGTGGCAAGGTAACCCGACTCATCCTGAAATTGATTGCTAGTCCAAATTAGATAAGGATGCGTTCCCCTAAACACTCGACTAGAATTAAGGGTTAAGTTACAAGAGTTCGTCTTGCACTGGACATCTCCAAACTGCGGTAACTCATAACTGTGAATATGACCCGCTTTGCACCGGAGACAGACCTGGGCAGGATTGATTACATAAATCCAACCTTGTCGAGGTTTTTGTCCAGCCATCAATCACCCTAATTCACTGATTAATTTTTCTTGCTCCGCCCGGAGATTTAGTTTCACTTTTTCATGGGGCTGAGAGTTATTCTGTTTGATTTCCAGCATCGGTTCAGTATTATAGACATATTCTAACAATTGCTGGAGTTTTTCCTGTCCTGCACCGGCCCATTCTCTTCTAATATTATCCAGCATGAACTGGAGTCCTAGGGAGAGTCCAAGTTCCTGAACATTTCCGGCATCAGGACCTAATTTGAGCAGAGTTGAATGCCCTTGAGACTCTTGAATAATCTGTTTTCCATCCAGTTTCTTTAGAACCCTATCTATGTCTTCCTGCCAAGGTCCAAAGCTGTAATAATACCACTCTAGTTCAGTGAGAGATTGTCCGGTCCATTTCACTGAATAGAGATCGGCTAAATACAAAAATTTGACGAGTTGAGTTTTAGTAATATAACCTTTGGTCTGATAGACAAAATACTGAATTAGCTTTTCTAACATAGCTTTTGCTCCGAAAAGCAGGGCTTAGAGGATTTGGTAAAGGGCTATCAAAACAGATGGGTTTTCAGCCTGTATGGAGATTTTAAGTTAACTATCTATTATAACATACATAAAAGGTCCAGAATGGGGAAATTCTATCTTCCTCCCATCCAAGGCTTCATCTTTTCAGAAACCTGGGTTACCCGTTGCTCAAGGGCAAACATCCCGGTGAGTCTTGGCCCCCGAGAAACAAGGTTTTTAAAAAATTAATGGGCGATACTGGATTCGAACCAGTGACCCCTTCCGTGTGAAGGAAGTGCGCTACCACTGTGCTAATCGCCCGCACGATTTCCTACAATAGCATGGCTTGCCCAAAATGCACAAGCCCTTTGCTAAAAAAAATTTTTCCCGTCCCCAACCCTAATCCCCTTGGGGATATTCCTGCCATAATCCACAGATTTTCCGCAAACTCTGGAAGTCGCCATTCCCCAAAATCAGATGATCCAGGAGGGGAATTTGCAACAATTGTCCCGCTTGCAATAA
>CAYUEH010000685.1:0-3134 GCA_964442465.1 uncultured Laspinema sp.
TAGATTTTGTCGGCAAATACAACAGTCTTCTTACGGTTTGCCCCCCTGAGTGTCAACCGAGATTTTCCTATTCTAGAGTCATGGTCAAAACCGAAAGAGGGTTGAAAATTTTTCGCCCATCGGCGGCAAATACAACAGTCTTCTTACGGTTTACCCCCTGGTTAATAGAGTGTTAGTTAACCTACATTAGAGAGAAGTAACCCCGTCGAAAATCTGTCACCTAATTACCCCAAAAATAGGGAGGAAACATTTGAGTTTCCCGAGGTTACATAAAAAAATTTATCGGTGTTTTAATCGCCCACTGGTTCGAGAAAACCCGATGCTGCCCACTCTACCGATTTCAGAATTCACTCTTATTTTGGAGAGAAAACCCGATGAGAACAGCAATGAACTTGGATCTGTTACGCGAGGTCGATGCCTGGGGACGTCAATTTGAACAACTTGAACAACTCTTAAATGAACAACCCCCGTGCCAACGTCCCTCCAGGGGTAGAGTGTGGCAACCGGCGATCGAACTGGCAGAAACTGAGCAAAGCTTTGTATTGCGGGTGGAAGTACCCGGTTTAACCGGACCGGAGATTGATGTGCAAGCGAGTCGGTTTCAAGTGGCGATCGCCGCCCACCGTCAGCCACGCCAGAGCATGAGTACGAACAGCGGTTACCTCCGTTCCGAACTCCAGTACGGCAAGTTGCATCGGGTCATCTCCTTGACGAAACCGATTGTGCCGGACCGGATTGAATCCCAGTTAAACAATGGCATTCTCACCTTAACCTTGCCGAAATTGTCTGCCCAACAACCCCAGGTAGTCAAGGTCCAGTTGGATCAACTCAAATCCAAGGTTAACCCAGTGATGCCGATGGATCAGAAACTGGATCTAACCGCACAGAAAACGGAAGAAAAAATCGCTCCCTGGGAGGCTGAATTGTTAAACGACTTATGGGCAACCCCAGGGTAAATCGGCTCACCCCAAATCCGGAGGTTCAATGGATTCAGGGAGGATTTGGGGACAAGGGGGGAAATCAGCCGATCGCCATCCTGGGATAGACCCCAAAATCATCAGCGATCGGCCCATAAAAACACCGCGCACAGCCTGCTTTCTCGGTAAACCGTCCCTAACCAGGTTCGGTAAACTCCCCTTCAATAGAAGCCCAACCGCCCACACCATATAGATTGGTAGGCTTAAAAAATATTCAATCTGGAAAAACTGCCCGGGTGCAGTTGGTCCGAATCGCCCAAATAAACCGGGCTAAATCAGCCCAAACCCTTTGTTAGTAGTAAATTAGGAGTAAAACATCCATAATGGGTAAAGTAGTTGGAATTGACTTAGGAACCACAAACTCTTGCGTTGCTGTGATGGAAGGGGGTAAACCCACCGTGATTGCCAACGCAGAAGGCTTCCGCACCACGCCTTCGGTGGTGGCTTACACGAAAAACAGCGATCGCCTCGTGGGTCAAATCGCCAAGCGTCAAGCCGTCATGAACCCGGAAAACACCTTCTATTCCGTCAAGCGGTTCATCGGACGCAAACATACCGAAGTCACCCATGAAACCACCGAGGTTTCCTATAAAGTCCTCAATATCAATGGCAACGTTAAGCTCGATTGCCCTGCCTTAAGCAAGCAATATGCGCCCGAAGAAATTTCCGCCCAAGTGCTGCGGAAACTGGTGGATGATGCCAGCACCTACCTGGGTGAAAAAGTCACCCAAGCGGTGATTACCGTTCCCGCCTATTTCAACGATTCTCAGCGGCAAGCAACCAAAGACGCCGGGAAAATTGCCGGGGTGGAAGTGCTGCGGATCATCAACGAACCGACGGCTGCTTCTCTGGCTTATGGGTTAGACAAGAAGAGTAACGAAACCATTCTGGTGTTTGACTTGGGTGGTGGGACCTTCGACGTTTCCATCTTAGAAGTCGGCGACGGTGTGTTTGAAGTGCTCGCCACCTCTGGAGATACCCACTTGGGTGGGGATGACTTTGATAAGAAAATTGTGGATTTCTTAGCTGAAGAATTCCGCAAAGCCGAAGGCATCGACCTGCGCAAGGATAAGCAAGCCCTACAACGGTTGACTGAAGCCGCTGAAAAGGCCAAAATTGAGCTCTCTAGCGTGACTCAAACGGAAATCAACCTGCCCTTTATCACCGCTACCCAGGAAGGTCCGAAGCACTTAGATACCACCTTGACGCGGGCTAAGTTTGAGGAACTGACGGCAGATTTAATTGACCGTTGCGGCATTCCCGTGGAAAATGCAGTTCGGGATGCGAAGTTGGATAAGAGTGCGATCGATGAGGTGGTCCTCGTCGGGGGTTCTACTCGGATTCCCGCAGTGAAAGAACTGGTGAAAAAGGTTCTGGGTAAGGAACCGAACCAAACCGTGAACCCGGATGAAGTTGTGGCTGTGGGTGCTGCGATTCAAGCGGGTGTGCTGGCAGGGGAAGTTAAAGACATTCTGCTGCTTGACGTGACTCCTCTCTCCCTGGGTGTGGAAACCTTGGGTGGGGTGATGACGAAGATTATTCCTCGCAACACCACGATTCCGACGAAGAAATCGGAAGTGTTCTCCACCGCAGTGGATGGTCAAACGAATGTGGAAATCCACATTCTGCAAGGGGAACGCGAGATGGCGAACGATAACAAGAGTTTGGGAACGTTCCGCTTAGATGGTATTCCTCCGGCACAGCGTGGGGTTCCTCAAATTGAAGTGACCTTTGATATTGATGCGAACGGGATCCTGAATGTCCATGCGAAGGATAAGGGGACTGGGAAGGAACAGTCGATCAGTATCACCGGTGCGAGTACCTTGCCTGGGGATGAAGTGGATCGGATGGTCCGAGAAGCGGAATCGAATGCCGCAGCGGATAAGGAACGTCGCGAGAAGATTGATCTGAAGAACCAAGCGGATTCGTTGACTTATCAAGCTGAGAAGCAGATTGCTGAGTTGGGAGATAAGGTCCCGGCGGATGAGAAGACGAAGATTACGGATTTGATTCAGTCGCTTAAGGATGCGATCGCCAAGGATGACTATGAGCAGATGAAGTCGCAGATGACGGAGTTGCAACAAGCGCTGTATGCGATCGGTAGCAAGATCTACGAGCAATCCGGTGGTGCTGAAGGTGGCCCCCCGAATGATAATG
>CAYUEH010000686.1:0-3134 GCA_964442465.1 uncultured Laspinema sp.
TGCCATCTTGGGGAAATAACTCAGAAAATCCGCTGGTTAACAGGCGATCGAGTTCTCGATCCACGCTGGTGACATAATCTTCTGGCCCTTTTTCCGATACCGAGTAGGGTTGTTTCGCCAAGTCTTCAGCCCGGGTCCCGCATTGGTAAATTAACTCTCGGATTTTTCGCTCTAGCTCAACGGAGAAAGTTTGCATATAAACAGTATCAATACAATTTGACTCAGGCTTATTCTAACCGTTCACCGGATTTGTAGAAAATCGTGAGTTCGTAGCGGGTCTAACGCTACAGGGCTAAACAGCAAGCCCCTTATGCCCTGGGAAAAGACATCGGGCTTGACTTTTCTAATCCTGTTAAAACTGCATTAATTAACGGGTGACTAGCCGATTGGTGAAGACCTCTATCTCAAACTGCTGTCTTCTCAGTTTAGAAGAAAAGTCCCCTCTCTTTCCTCTGCGATCGCCTTAACGGAATATCGCCTAATCTACCCAAGTCCAAGCCGATCCTCTCAAGGGAGTTCCCGTCATTCAGAAAGAGCATCCATTCCGGATTCTACCCTGTTCTGACGAGCCACCGTCACCACCGTTTCAATTAACTGGATCATGGCACGATTCCCATTATCCTGACCTTTATCAAATTCATTCTCGCTCGTTGCCATCTCATTGGTGATATGAGCAAAACATAAAATGTTGTAATGTTTAGCTTGAGCCAAGGCATATAAGGCCGCCGCCTCCATTTCCACGGAAAGTAAACCCGCTTCGGTTGCATAAGCAATTGCGGTCTTAGTCTCTCGATAGGGTGCATCTGTGGTCCAACTCCCACCACAAATGAGTTGAGGGGATTGAGCTAAGATCGCATCGGCTAATCCCTTGAGCCATTCGGGTAACCAGACATACTCGGAAGCCGGTAGATAATGAAAACTGGTTCCTTCGTCACGTAGAGAATGGTCAATTAACTGAAAATAGGGTTTTGGGCGAGTGGTGATGAGTTGACCCGCCGAAGTCACACTCATGAGAAACTCACAACCTGACGCAAACAGTTGTTCGGCCACGAGAACAGCAAACGAAGACCCAACAGCACAGCCAACGACCCCAACTTCCTCCTGCTCAAATGCTAAATTGCGCATTTCCGTGTGGTAACAGGCCCAACAGTCATTTGTAGGAACGCCACTGTTTTCGAGATATCGGGATAAATCTCCATCGGGATCGAGAACACAAAAACGCGGCACTGAATAAACTGGTAACTGCTTCTGTTGTCGAGCCTCACGGATGAGTGCTGCTGCATTAAAAACGGAAGGTTCAGCAAAGTTTTTGTTTTTCAAAAGGGGACTATTCATTCAATCTGCGGAGATCGTTGATAAAGACAATATAGATAGGGGCGAGGCTGGCCAGAGGGATTCATATAAGTGTAAGGCTCATGGTGCATGAGTGTAAAGCCGCTCCCAACTCGGTTAGTCAATTCCTCCAGGGAATAACGATTGACTTGTAGTCCGGCACACTTGGAAGCACCGGCGGTTGAAAACTCTGCAAACAAAGCATAACCGCCAGCACGAACCCGAGATCTCATGTTGGCAAAATAGCCCTGGATATCAGGTTCTTCCAATAAGAAGTGGAGAACGGCGCGGTCAATCCAAAGATCCACCTGGGGGAGTTCCGTTGGGAAAGGTTTAGAAACATCATGATGCAGCCAAATCCAACGACTCTCTGTTCCCAGTCGAGATTGGAGTTTACCTAGGGCAATATCACTAATATCATTCAGGATAAGTTGATAGTTCTGTGCAGCCAGATGATCAATTAAAACCGATGTGCCTACACCGGAAATGAAAATCGTGGCATCCTTAGGTAAGTTCGCGAGTTCAATCAACTTTAGGGTTTGTGACGCTTCTTGCTCATACCATCCGAGTTCTGGATCATTTTTTTGGGCAAAAATTTGGTTCCAATGGGTTTGGTTTTGACTCATGTTGACTCAATTCTCTAACGGACGATAGCGCTTCGGTGGACTCATGAGATTTAGAGGAAAGGAGTGCCTTGCACCGAGCGAAACCTCTTTATCCTAGCATGATCTCGATGTTATACTCCATTTCGCAATACTGATAAGTCTATAAAAACGAGCGGAGTCAATTATAGTGTTAGATAGCGGGCTTTCTGGCCCGCACTCCTAATCTACAATTATTTAGGCTCACCTACTTATGATGGGGTTTTCGAGGGGTGATTCCCAGAGGTTCTGAATGAGTCAAGGCCTGATCGCGATGGAGTGAAGAGATCGCCTGGAGATGAGGTTAGCGGTTCATTGAGGCGATCGCCTGGTCGAGCAACTCTGCCAAATCATATTTTCCCTCGGCAGCGAACTGGGAACGAAATTTCTCTAAGTGTTCTTTAGCCTCTCGTTGTTTTCCTTGCAAGGCTAAAACGCTGGCGATTCCGAGGTGGGCCTCAATATCCTCTGGTTGACGGGAAATTCTGGCCTGATATTCCTCTACCCGTTGTTGACGTTTTTGATTTCCCCCCAGCATTAGACCCAAGAGATCTCCCGGTTGAGGAAGCAACGACCTCGGATCTGTTGTCACGGTTGGTTCTACCCCGAGAAAGCTCTGGATTTCTTGAGTGACCCGGAATTTTTCATCATATCCGGAACTGCTATAGGGCGTTACGGCAAAAGTTTCTCCAGAAGTTAGCATCAGTTTGATGAGATAGGTGTTGCGACTCCTCCCCCGTTCCACATAACTCCGGGCAATATTCCGCAGGGGATGTTCAATCCGTTTGGTCCCCAGGAGTCCACGGCGGGTGAGAATAAACTGATTGGAGAGTTTGTCAAATTCGATGATAATGATTTGGCCGAAGAAGCAAATGATTAACAGACCAATCCCTGAGAACAAGATGGAGGGGATGACCATCAACCCAACCAAACTAAACCAATCTTCTGCGATCGCCAAGTTGGATTGGGTGGAGTCTTGCACAAATTGGTTAATGCGATCGGCTTGTTCCTGATGGTGAGTGCGATCGTCGGAACTGGAAAAATCGCTTAGGGGAATGGATTTTTCCGGGAGTAAGAGAACAACCTGATAAGTGGTATTCCCTTCACTGCTGGGATTAGAGACGACCTCGGTCCCCTGTAAGTCTTCTAGGGGAAAGGTTT
>CAYUEH010000687.1:0-3128 GCA_964442465.1 uncultured Laspinema sp.
TGCCCACCCTACAATTTTTAATGCTTTTATCAACCGGATTTAGTATAAGCACCCAAGGACAATGACCGATTGGATGTCCGACAGTAATAGTCAGACAAACCGGGTTTCTTGACCCAATCTTTGGTAATTAGCCACAAATTTAAGGCAGGAACCCGATTTCTTGTCCCGGGGATTAGCGATCGCCCACTGGGGAAAATCGATTACCACTCCCAAACCAACTAAAATTATTCAGTTGCAGACTCAAAGAACCCACTTGCCGTTCTGGACTAAATCGCAGATTCACATTATAAGTCCGGCGACTATATTCCATCGATAAATCCGTACTAATCCGTTCCCCGGTATCCAAATTAAACGAGCTTTGTACCCCCACTCTAAACGGTCCAAAGACTTGCTGAGTCACCCCGGCTGTCAGTACCTTGGAATCCGCAATTCGGTCGAATAAAAAAGGCGATTCCCCATCTTTCCAAATGCGCGACAAACTTACATTAAAACCCGTATAATCCAGCCACCGACGAGAAAAATGCCCAAACTGCCCTTGAATCCCAATGCTGCCGGTGAGGGCATTTTGAGTATCATCGGACCCATAAATACTAGCAACTCCTGTTAATCCCCCAAACAGGCGAACGTAGGGAACCACGGGCGCAGGAGTATAACGCAATCCTTCCGTCCTGGTCCGAGGTAAGGCTTTCCCTTGCCAGATTAAAAAGCCCCTAGAAACCGCAGCAGAGGCTTGAAATCGACTAGAATCAAGGCGATTATTATCCCGAACTAGGGGAAGCAGATCCGGTCGATCGCTATCGGCATTAATATATTGTGCACTGGCTTGATAGCTCAAATTGATGCCGGTTCCCCCTAAAGTAATCACCGGAGAACTCACCACAACGCCGACATTTTGATGCACGGTTTGATATCCCAATGACCCATTAAACAGGCGATCGCGATAATTATATTCTCCGGATACCGCATGAGTTCCCACCATCTGCCGAACCCGCAATGTCCCCCGCAAATTCTCCTCTTCGTCATTAAAATCAAAATCCGTAAACCTCGCTTCTCCCACAATCGAAGTTGTCGGAGTAGGATTCGCCGCCAACCGCGCTTTTAGTCCAAATAAGCGGGAGGGAGTCCCAATGCCATCGGTCAAGGTCCGTTGAATATAATATTGCGGAATTAAATTAACTTGCACAGGTCCCCTGCCTCCGAGGGGAATCACCGTGGTTTCCGCATAAACGCCCCCTCGGTCCTCTTGATCATAACCGAAGCGAACTAATGAAGGGTCTTGATCGCTGCGATCGAGAATGATTCGTTCTCTGAATAGAGGAATCGAGATGCGATCGTCAAAGACTAAACGCGGACTTTTGGCAAAAATTTCATCCTGTAACGGAGAAATGGGGCGAA
Source organism: uncultured Laspinema sp. (assembly GCA_964442465.1). Classification (GTDB taxonomy): domain Bacteria; phylum Cyanobacteriota; class Cyanobacteriia; order Cyanobacteriales; family Laspinemataceae; genus Laspinema. The sequence continues at coordinate 1,396 of CAYUEH010000687.1, forward strand.
AAGTGGCCCGGGGCGATCGCAACTCCAACTCCGGAGGAGAAAACGGATCATTGGTCATCCGGACATTGGTCCCTTCCCATCCCAAATCATTGAAATTCAGGCGATCGGCTTCAAAGCGAAAGCGATCAATCGTCCCGCCAGTCGTGGGAAGACTTCCGCGACCCCCGCCAAAGGTGATCCCCCCGGCGGGAGTGATTCGTCTGGGGGGTTCTCCGGCCCGGAGTCGGTCCATGATATTCTGTTGTTGCAAGGCGGCAGCCGAGACATCCGTGGGGAGATTGGGAGAAAAGTCTTCCGCCGTGGTGGGGGTAAAAATATCCCCTTTGGCCCCATCAATGCCGCCCCGATTCTGCACGAGGTCATATTCAATGCGATCGCCTTGAAGGACTTGCTGTCCTTTGGCATACACTGCTTCTCCCTCGGCGATCGCCACCTGGGACTCTAAATTAATTTGCAGGCGTTCCGCGTCGATCGCTGCGCCGCGCCCTCGCATCCTGGCATTGCCTTCCCCGGTGACAATTTGCCGTTCGTTATCAAACTCCTGGCGATCGGCTTTTAACTCCAAAGTATCCGCAGGGGCGATCGTCGGTGGGGTGGCATTTTCCCCATCTGTAGGAACTTCCTCCCCTATCTCAGCCGGTTCTGAGTCGGTTTCCCCTGATTCGGGGTCGGTTTCCTCGGCTGTTGTCACCGGGAGTTCTGAGGTTTCCTCTGTTTCCGATGTTTCCTCTGGAATCGTCCCCGGGAGTTCTGCGGTTTCCACGTCCTCCGGATACAAATCCCGAGTCTGCGGTTCTTCGGGTTCAGTCACCGATGCCGATTCCCCAGGGAATGAAGTCTCTTGAAAGGCAGCAGCGTTACGCAGGGTCCATCGCAAGCCAATGGATAAGGTCTCGATCGCCTCCGTCTCGGGGTTTTTTTCTGCCGGGGATTCGAGATCGGGGAGTTGCTTGGCGGAAGGTTCAGTGATGGAGGTTTCAGATTGTTCTAATTCTTTGGATGCCACACTCTCGGGACTTTCAACCCGTTTCAGGGGTGAGGAGATTTCTAACGGGGGACCTAAAAGTGCGGCAGAACTGACCCCGTATTCGGGTTCAGTGACTAGGGTTTCTGGTGGCGTGGGATGAATTTGTCCCGCCAATTCGGTTGCTGAATCATCCACGGAAGCGGCGATCGCCTCGGAATTGATCCTTTCGGGGGAAACTGGTGCAACAATAGCTGGGGGTTGAGGAGGCTGAACCGGGTAAGGCATAGTTAGAGGATGAGACTGAACAATCAATCGCCCAAACGCGGACCCTTTACCCCGGTTGGCGATGCTTGGGCGACCCAAAGGCCGCCCAAGCATCGCCATCAAGGTCTGAATATCCCTTGATTATTCGAGGTCGCGCCGTTTTGGGTTACGGGCCGGGTCTCCGTTCAGGAAGCCAAAGACAAATAAGGCCACGAAGAACGAGACAACAACATAAACTACGATTTTAAGGGTCACCATACAGATATCTCCCGTGTTTGGAAAAGCTGTGAGAGTTTACCATCAAGACTCTCCAGTTTTTTTATCATATCGGAAGGCTGTCCCGTTTTATTAAGAAATATTTTGGTTTCGTTCCCGAGTTGAGATGGGCCAATGGTTTTTGGGTTCCTGCACCCTGCTCTGGGGGACGTCTGTTGGCGATCGCGCGTTCCCCAACTCCTTCGCGATCCGGAATCCGGGTATCACAGTGCTATAAAAACCCGCA
>CAYUEH010000688.1:0-3125 GCA_964442465.1 uncultured Laspinema sp.
GGGACTGTTCTGGCGGGCGATCGCACCGCAGGTGGAGCCTTATGACTGGGGCTGAGTCGATGAATGCCCCAAAAAATTCTAATCCTAGATGGGATCGCTACTCCTCAATTCAAGATACGATTCAGGATACGATAGACGTTAATTTTGATAGCACGATTGGTTTGTATGATCCCCCTAAAACAATATTGGTCCCGCCTCCTGGCCCTAGTCTTGGTGATGGCGATCGCCTTGGTGGGCTGTTCGGGTAATGGACTGCTCACTGGCGATTATCGCCAAGATACCCTGTCCTTGGTGAATAGTATGAGAACGGCGATCGAACTGCCGGAAGATTCCCCAGAGAAATCCTCAGCCCAGGCTGATGCCCGTTTAAGAATCAACGAATTTTTTGCCCGCTATCGTCGGGATGAGTCAGTAGCGAAGCTGGCCTCATTTACCACCATGCAAACCGCATTGAATGGATTAGCTGGACATTATAATTCCTATCCCAATCGTCCGGTCCCCAAAAAGTTGAAAGACCGTCTTGAACAGGAGTTCAAGCAGGTAGAATCGGCTCTAAATCGAGGAACTTGACCCAGCCATTTCCCATCCGGGTAGGGGTTGCACTGTTGAGAGTGAACTCCTCTTGTGCGGGTCTTTTTTGGGCGATCGCAACATTGCCCTCGCCCAAAAAAAGCAGTCAATCTATTAGCCCCCCAATAGAGGGGTAAGAGTATGACGTGGAACTCTAGGCGCTTAGAGATCGTTGCCAAACCCAATCTAATCAAAGGCTGGCAATCATGCTGAAAAACTCAGATAGAACTGAACAGTGCTGAGAAACTTCTGCGTGGATACTGTACAGGTACCTGATGTCTAATCGTCTCAAAAAAACTTTTAAACCTAAAATAGCGATGACTCTTGACTGGCAGCATTTTTATCGTGGTTTACTGGCAACGGTTCTAACCGCGATCGTGAGTCCCACATTCTTGAGCCAACCGGCCTACTCCCAAGCTCAAGGGTCCTGTCTGGCTTCTCCAGCAGATATCGCCGAAAAAGAACAACTGCGCCAAGCCACCCTGGAAGGTGATCAAGCAGCTCGCGATCGCTATCAAGCCTTTCTCGTGAAAGAAGCCGAGCGCTTACAGGAATGTCGCGAGCAAACTTGGCCCCAAAATCAAGCCCTCTGGTTACGGCTGTATCCCTGCGATCTTCAACCCGGAGCCTTAGACGCTCTCATGGATAGAATCGTTAACAAGGGTTATAACCAAGTCTATCTCGAAGCCTTTTATGACGGCCAAGTCCTCCTACCGCAGTCCGAAAATAACACCCCTTGGCCTTCCGTCGTCCGGATCCCTGGCTATGAAAATGCTGACCTCCTAGCCCAAGGGATCCAAAAAGGCCAAGAACGCGGCCTCAAGGTCTATGCCTGGTTGTTCACCATAAACTTTGGCTATACCTACAGCCAACTGCCGGACCGCCAAGGGACCCTCGCCCGGAATGGGGAAGGACACACCACTCTCACCGTCATGCAGGACCCCAGCTTGCATGAACAGGTTGGTCAAAGTCATGCCAATCACGCCTTTATCGACCCCTACAATCCTCAAGCTCGTCAAGACTATGCTGGGATGATCCAGCAACTCCTCAAGCGCAAACCGGACGGGATGTTATTCGATTATGTCCGCTATCTACGCGGCGTCGGCCCTGCTTCCGTTGTCACGAAGCCCTCGGACCTCTGGATCTACAGTGAGGCATCCCAGCAAACCCTCTTGCAACGAGGTCTCAACCAGAAAGGTCAGGAACTAATCCGGCGCTACGTTACCCAAGGTTTCATTACCGCCAACGATATTGCTGCTGTCGATGCACTCTATCCCGAAGAGGAAGAACCGATGTGGCAAGGGCGGGATATCACCGCCGGCGCTAAAACAATGGGAACCCCCGGGGAACGTCTGCCCCTCCTGCAATGGCAACTCTGGTATCTGAGTGTCGCTCATGCCGTGCAAGGAATTATTGATTTTGTGCACCTGGCAGTCGATCAAGTTCGACCTCAAGGAATCCCTTCCGGTGCGGTCTTTTTCCCCGGCGGGAACCGTCCCGTGGGTCAAGGCGGATTTGATTCTAGGTTACAAGCCTGGGATCGCTTTTCTCCCGAGATGGAATGGCATCCCATGGCTTACGCCAATTGCCAAAATTCTGATTGTATTATGGAAGAAATTGAGCGGGTTTTAAGCATGGCTCCTGAAGGCACCCAGGTCATCCCAGCTTTAGCTGGAGATTGGGGCGTTCCAGTCACCAATCGACCGCCTTTAGAAGACCAAATGTATGCCTTGCGGCGCTATTCTTCCCAGATTAACTCCGTCAGTCACTTTGCCTATTCTTGGCAAGAACCGGAATCAGACCGCGATCGCAAGTTCTGTCAACTCAACTAAGTTGTCCCCACTCCCCCCCCTGACTCCCTTGAAAAAGACAAACCCGGTTTTTCGACCCGGGTTTGTCTTTTTAAGTGGGTTACGTGCAATTCAGTCCATCCCATGACTGAACCTCACCTTTCTGCTCTCTTCCGAAAGCAAATTACGAGTCTTTTACCGGATAATTTTGACCTATAAGAATAATTTCACCATCGTCGTCAAAGAGATGCCTTGAGATTCTTCGGGAAAGCTCTCGAATTGCCACCCGATTTTTCCTTGATAATCATTAATAATCGTTAAATAACCTAACCTTGAATTGATCGGGTCGTCTGCCTCTGCATTTTTTTCCAACTGTTGCAGATACAACTCTTCAGGGTCGCAGACACTTAATCGCTCAATGAAGGCCCGCAAATCAGCCGCCTGTTGTCCATTTATACCATTCTTGGTCATCAAAATAATCGAATCTTCATATAAATGAATTTGAAGGGTGGTAGGATGCGGCAATGTAGAATCACTAAATTTCATAGTGTTTTCTAATAATTCATTGGCGATATAGTTGACGCTATGAGCGCTTTCCGCTTTTTTCTGACATGAATTTTGAGGGCCTTCATTGTCTCCAAAAAAGGTGGATAAGTAATTGGCTACAAAGTCCGCTGATAAGCCATTATTTCGCCATCGCTTTTTAATCGAAGCCGAACTCGGGGAGAAACCCAGAATTAAATACTCGGTGCCCAGAGGCGGATT
>CAYUEH010000689.1:0-3104 GCA_964442465.1 uncultured Laspinema sp.
CCTAAACTAGGGGGGTAGAGTTCCGATGGGGTCTTTTCCTCAGACCGGGCATCATCGGAATAGGCGTTACAAGAGGCGTCGCTAACCTTGGGCGATGGGCTCACTTCCCCGAGATTTCATGGTTCCACTCTAGTCGCTATTAATAGTGAGAACTGCCCCGGGAGTTATCCGAGAGAGTATAGCTGGGCGATCGCCTATCCCTGGAAACATCGAGCTATTGTGAGAAAGTGTTATAGCAGTTCCCGGACTCACTCTCACCCCCATCCCCTCTTGGGCCGCCAATGAGAAAGGGGTGAGGGCTGTACCATACAGACATGAGAACCGCTATCCCCCGATCCGGTGGCTCCCTGGATGGAAGTGCTAGGCTGGCCTCGGGTTGAAGGCACTCGCTTTGTCGGTGAGGCTGAGTGTAATCTGGATATTACCGATCGCAAACAGGCGGAGGAAGAACGGAACAACTCGCTCGGGAATGGTCAGCCACAGAGGCAGCGAAAGCGGCAAATCACATCAAAGATGAATTTTTGGCAGTCCTTTCTCACCAGTGGCGATCGCCTCTTAATCCAATTTTGGGCGGGTCGAAATTGTTAAGAACTCGCCAGTTTGACACCGCTTTCTCTTCACCCAAGCGCAGGCAGGCTTCGTCTGTGGATCCCCACCCTCAGAGAATCTGATTCGGTCCCGAGGAGGATGCTCGGAGCAATGGCTCACCCTAATATGATGGATTGTTAATATTTAGGGCCGATCAGAACTTGGATTTTGAACCCCGCACCAAATCCCCGAAACCCTTTTTTATCAAGTCTTTCGCTCAAAACCATCTTAGGGTGACCGTTTCCCATGCCTGGGGGGTAGGTGGCATCAAATCTTTCAAGTTTATCACAAATCTAACCTTCAGACCCCAAGTGTGATGGAACTTTAGACCGATTTGCTGCGTCTGGGGCGCGTTGAAATTGACTCAGAGAGTGAAATGGCTACCTAACTCAGCAAATTGTTATAAAAATTTAACCTCTTTTGAAGAAAAATGGAATATACTTCTATAGAAAGATTAGTATGATTAGCTATTCCCCTGATCCTTCAGGCTAAGGTGCAGTCCACCCGGTTTGCCGAAAGGATTTTTAAGGACTCACTCCTCGGAACGAGCAACTGCCTCTCCTAGGCTGATCTCGGCCCGCTCTGTCCCGGCTTTGCAATCGCGCTCACCCTGTTTGAAGGGTGGAGTCGCTATCAATGAGGCGATCGCATAGAGGTCCATCGCAACCGACCCTCCCGAGACCCGCACGGATACTAACAGAGGAAACCCTCTAAATATCATAAAAAAATTTAGGATATAGACCATGATAGACCTGTATTCCTCTGATGAAACCGCTCATCCTCACTCCCTATCCCTAAAACGATTAGACCGAGCGATTTGTTTGTCACAAGGTCAATTTTGCCTAATTTTGGCTTGCTGTAATTCCGTTTCCCTGCGATCGCAACTCGTCAAGCAATTACCGATTAATTTGTCCGGAGAAATTTACCAACTATCTTTGCAACCCTCGGTCAAAACCCTCTACACGACCATGGAACAATCCTTGAAAAATAAACAGCCCAATGCTTTAATGATTTTAGGATTAGAATCCGTTATTTCTATTGAACAATTACTCACAGCCACTAACTTTGTCCGGGATGATTTTCGTAAAGATTTCGCCTTCCCCGTCATCTTGTGGGTCAATGATGAAATCATGCAAAAATTAGTTCGGTTAGCCCCGGATTTCAAAAATTGGGCTGCCTCTACCATTCGGTTTCAAAGGATAAATGAGCCAGTGGCTACCCCAGATTTAGCCTATCAATTAATCTAACAAATCCCCCGAGGATTCCCCTGGCCCAAAACAGCGAAACTTCACACCGGAATGAACCAAGGGGAGCAAAATGCGGTAACGTAGGCGATGTTCATCCAGTCCGTGGTTACTGTCATGTTAGAAATTCAAACATTAATTGATGAAATTAAGTCAGAAGCAAAACGGGCTGAATTTCCCCTAGATGAACCCATTTATCAAAAAGCCCATGCCGAACCGACTCAACCGATTCTCTATGCGGGGAATTTGCACAGTCAGTTATGCGTTTTTGGCCGAGATTTGGGTAAAGATGAAGTCGCCACTCGGCAACCGTTATATGGTGCAGCAGGTTCCCTAGTTCGCAAAGGACTGTATCGGACTCTTTTTAACAACGAGGCAGGGGATAAAACGGAACTAGAAAAGGTGCTGGATCAGGTTTTACTCACCAATACCGTCCCCTACAAACCCCCCGGAAATAAAGCCTATAGTGCAGCGGTTAAACAGCGCTTTCGGCCCTATATTGAGCGCCTCCTCGTCTGCCACTGGCAAGGCGATCGCATCATTACCCTCGGAAATGATGCCTTTGACTGGTTTACCCCCTACGCCCCAAAAGGGACCCTGAAAGAATTTTTTCAACGGGGCGATCGCTACAGTTCCAGCCAACCCATTACCCTTTGCGCGACAGATTCTCAAGGTAATCTCCATCAGCGTCCCATCACCTTACTCCCCCTGCCTCATCCCTCCCCCCTCAACCAGAGATACTACGCCCAATTTCCCCAACTGCTACAACAACGCCTGAGTGACATTTTCGGGTGATCCACAATCTTTAACATTACGCCCTAAATGTAGAGGCGAATCGCGAATCGCCTCTATATTTAGCGTGGATTCTCAAAATTTGCGTCAGTTCCATAGACGAATCATCGACGACTCGGCTGTTATGAACTGTTACGAAATCCTTAAGAAGTTTTCCTGGAGTGAAATTGGGTGGTTTCACGGAAGCATTCCGGGGCAACTTTATCATATCTTTATAAATGAGATTCAAGAATTCATGAAAAATTTAAACAGCAATTCGCGGAGATATAGTAATGGCAAGCTTAAGCTACGGTTTCAATCCCTCCTTCCTCCCCTTGAGCGATCGCGATCAACAAGCCCTCAACTCCATGTTTGAAGGCATCGAAGGCGACCCCCTAGCCGAGCTGGAAACCGTCTTAAACGAATCCTTTGGTGCTAGACCCCAAAAAAGCACTAGAGTCCGTCAATCATCTCCAGTCCATACCTCCGCACTCAGGTGAA
>CAYUEH010000690.1:0-3098 GCA_964442465.1 uncultured Laspinema sp.
AGGCGATCGCGCAGTTCTTGTAACAGCGCTGACATCGGTTTGACTGACGTATTGAAAATATTGGCAAAAAATGTAATTTGGGTATTCAACTGCTGAATTTCCGCATTGATGGCTTCCACCTCTTGAACTTGTGCACCCAAACTCCCGGATTGATTCTCCAGGTTAGCCAACTGTCCCTTTAGTTCAGTATTTTGGTTATTCACCACAAACCAGCCCCCCATCACCACGGCGATCGCCGAGACTCCTGCCGCCATTCCCCCAATCAACATCGTCATCTGTTGTCTGGATGTCTGACTGGTTGACGGTTTAGGTACTGGGGGCTTATAATCAGCGCGATCGTTGAGAAAATTAATTTCTAGACTATACATTTCATTTGGCCTCCCGCATGGCTAACCCCAGCACAACTCCCAATCCTGGGCGCTGCATTAGGGGCATTTTTTCTTCGTCTACTTCCAGGGCTAAATTCTCCACTGGATCTACTACTAGGCTTAATAAACTTAATCGTTGATTGAAAAAGTCATCCAACCCTCCAATCGATGCGCCCGGTCCTGCCAGCAGGAGCTGTCCGACCTCCAATCCTTCGCTCTGATTCATATAAAAATCAATTGAGCGCCGCAGTTCATCCCCTAACTCAGAAAACACTTTAATAATAGCCTGGGTTCCCGGACTACTCCCCCCCCCCATTGTACCCGACCCCGTACTTTCTGTGGGGTTAGCCGGAATGGTCATCCCCTGCAACATATCCGTATTGCGAGAAGGAGGTAAATTCATCGCTTGGGAAAGGGCCGTTTGCACCTGATAGGTCCCAATCGGGATAGTTCGGGAAAATTGCGGAATCCCATCCACCACGATCGCAATTTCGGTACTATCAAACTGAATATCTGTCAGCACCACCGCCTCTTCTGGCGGTAACTGTAGCAGTTGTTCTCGAATGGTCCGTAACAGGGCAAAACTAGAAATTTCCAGAATTTCTATCCCTAACCCAGCTTCTTGAAAGGTACTAATATAAGTATCCGTCACTTCCTTGCGAGTCGCCACCAGCAGCACCTGGACTTTTTCAATGCCATCCTCATCCATGAACTCCCCTAACTTTTGGAAGTCCACATCCGCCTCTTCTCGGGGAAACGGCAAATAGAGTCCCGCCTCTTGGTTCATGTACTCCCGCAATTCCAAATCATTCAGTTCTTTGGGAACGGGAATAATCCGAATCACCCCTTCCCGCGCCGGTACCGCAGTGGCAACCCGCTTAATATTCGTTAAATTGTGTTCCGCGAGGGTTTCTTGGATAATTTGAGCCATCTCCGGGGGGTCCGCAATCAACCCTTCTTCCACAACGCCTTCGGGGACTTCCACCGTCGCGTATGTTTCTAGTTGATAAGAGGCACCCTGTTGACGCAGTTGCACGATATTGAGTCGTTCTGGAGCAATTTCCAGTCCAATTCCATTGGATCCTTTAGACAGGAATTTTTTAAAGAAATTAACCACGGTTTTGTCCCATATTGAATGAAAGGGGGTGAGTTGGAAATCATCAAAACCCTTGTAGATAGCCGGCAGTGCTACTCCCTAATCTTAGCAAGGACACCCAGACTGACACAGCCCAAGGCGTTCCCAAACTGGGAGTCCCGCAAAACAGTCCCCTCGGGGGGTAGAGTATTCATAATCTACCCAATGTAAGTTACGATCAGCACGCTTTGCCTGGGTCAAATTCCCTTCACGCTCGTTATCTCACCCGACCCTCTGGGTCATAATGCTACGGATGCTATGAGAGTAAGAATCAACCGTTGGAAACGCTTTGGACTCTTTGTCTTGTCGGGGTTGTTCCTGAGTTGGGCGATCGCCTGCACTCCCGGTACTGGCTCCAATTCCGGCCAATCCGCCTCGGGAACTGCGGAAGTTGAATTTTGGACGATGCAACTCCAGCCCCAGTTTACGGACTATTTCAACACCTTAATCGCCAGTTTTGAATCGGAAAATCCTGACATCAAAGTGCGTTGGGTTGACGTGCCTTGGTCCGCGATGGAAAGCAAGATTTTGGCCGCAGTTTCGGCCAAAACTGCCCCAGATGTGGTCAACCTGAATCCTAATTTTGCCACCCTGCTTGCCAGTCGCAATGCGTGGCTGACTCTGGATGATCAAATCCCGGCTGAGATTCGCCAGCAGTATCTTCCCAACATTTGGAAAGCAAGTACCTTAAATGGCGAAAGCTTTGGTATTCCCTGGTATCTGACCACGCGAATTTCTATTTATAACACCCAACTCTTCAACGAAGCGGGCATTGACCAACCCCCCAGCACTTATGCTGAATTAGCCCAGGTGGCCCAACAAATTCGCGAACGAACCGGCAAATATGCCCTTTTCGTGACATTCGTTCCCGGGGATTCTTCCGAGGTCCTCGAATCGATGGTCCAGATGGGAATGCAACTGGTGGATGCAGAAGGCAAAGCCGCCTTTAACACCCCTCAAGGGCGCGCTGCGTTTCAATATTGGGTAGACCTCTATGAAAAGGGTCTCTTACCTCGGGAAGTCCTCACCCAAGGACATCGCCAAGCGGTCCAACTGTATCAAGCGGGAGAAATCGCCATCCTCGGTTCCGGACCCCAATTTTTCAAGACGATCGCCGACAATGCCCCCAGTATTGCGGCTGTCTCTGCGGCAGCCCCCCAAATTACCGGCGAAACGGGCAAGAAAACCGCAGCCGTGATGAATTTGGTGGTGCCTCGGGATACGGATGTCCCAGAAGCAGCGGTTAAGTTTGCCCTATATGTCACCAATGATCAGAATCAGTTGACTTTTGCTAAGGATGCTAATGTCTTGCCTTCTACCCTGCAATCCCTCCAGGATAGTCATTTCCAGGCACTACCCGCTGATGCCTCCGAGATCGATCGCGCCCGCCTGATTAGTGCCGGGGACCTGAAGAGTGCAGAGGCTCTAATTCCGGCGATGGAAGATATCCAGCAATTGCAACGGATTATTTACGACAATTTGCAAGGGGCGATGTTGGGTCAACAGTCGGTGGATCAAGCCGTCACCAATGCGGCCCAGCAGTGGAACGCCCGCAATTAGCCTGTTTTGTCAAGTAAATTCCGGTGAACCCCTGA
>CAYUEH010000691.1:0-3097 GCA_964442465.1 uncultured Laspinema sp.
GCAATTGTAGGGTGGGCATTGCCCACCAAATCTAGGTGGGCAATGCCCACCCTACTAATACGGAATGCGGTTGGAATCGGTCTTTAAAAACAAGTTGAGCAATTGTAGGGTGGGCATTGCCCACCAAATCTAGGTGGGCAATGCCCACCCTACCATTTTTAATGCTTTTATCAACCGGATTTAGTATAAGACAAAATGCAGCCCTTGGTTTTTGGCTGGAGGATGTGCCGATCTGGGTTGTCAATCAACCGGGATTCAGACTGCTATATTCCAACGAGGGGTAGGTGAATAATTTGGTTACGATATTCATCCTCCAATGACCCTTCGGCAATCAATATTAACTCTTCAATCGTGTTCCCGATGCTTAGGGTAGGATTTAGGATAAAAATACCCGGAATATGACCGCCATCGGCTAGGTGATCCCTTAAATAAACCGGCATGGAACGGCGGTTATTTGTGACTAAAATAAAACCCTGTTCTTCACACCAGCACAAAATCTCTGGATCTAATGTACCTCTGTTGGGAGTATTCGGTTCTCCTACAGTCCAAACGATGAGATCCGATCGCTGGCGTCGCAATTGTGCTGCATAAACCGGATCGACATTTTCATCCATGAGATACTTGAGGTTCATAACCCTTTTTCTCGGCTTTTTGTTGTTCTCGGAGTTTCTGGAGTCGGGCTGCTGCGGGATGGGGGTTCCGGGCTTGGGCTTGTCGTTGCTGATGTCCCCACTCCAGCCAATCGGCTATATATTGACTGATCGATTCTTGATTATGTAAATAATACAAAATGGTGGCATAAACTTGTTCTAAAGTCAGGGATGTGTAAATTTTGGCGATTTCTTCTGGGGTGCGATCGCGATAAATATAGTCGTATAAAATTGTTTCTATTCCAATCCGTGAGCCTTTTAGCCGAATATCATCCGGAGCCAAAAAGTTGAAGTAATCTTCGAGTTGCATCATCGTCTCCTATTGCTTCACTAAAGGCAGCATTTATTGCTTCTATTTTACCCCATTCAGACGGGTCAATGTTCGATAAGCCACAACCTCTGCGATGGTAATTTTCCGGGCTTACTTATCCAGAAAGTTCGTTCAAGCGGGATGAGGTTGACTCCCATTGCCCTCTGGACCCACTTCCCTTTTTCAACCCGGGCGGTCCTCTGTTTGCTCTAGGAAACCCCCCGGTTTATCAAAATATCCTAAGTCAATTTGATTTTCTAATATTTGGGAAAACCCTTGAATTTTCTCTGGCAGAAATATATAATATTCATGTAAATACATGAATTTCTGATAAATTACATGGAGTTTTCCCTCGGTCATCGGCTGCGTGCCACCCGGCAACGACTTGGTTTAACTCAGGAACAGGTTATCGAACAGCTTAAAGACTGCTATGGTGTCACGATGAGTCAACAGGCGCTCTCCTGTATTGAACATGGGAAGCGGAAGATTGATGCGGAACGGGAATTACCGGCATTAGCGGCAGTGTATGGTCAGGCGATCGATTCGTTTTATCAGTCCTGGACTCTCCCCGCAGTGGTGGAGGCTCCCTCGGTGTCTGGGGGTGATTTACAGTCTCTGACCCCGGAGGAGAAATTTCATCTGGCGATCGCCCTCCTGCATCAAGTTTTCCTCAATTCGTAGCGGTTCTGAGTGGCTCCTCCGGGGGCCATACATGATTATTGGAATTGCACAGTTTTATCGGATACTACCGGGACTCTGGAGAATGTAAGACTTTCGTGTAGTTTACATGATTTTCTGATATGGCCTTCTCCCTCGGCAAGCGTCTCAAGGCTACCCGCGAGTCCCTCGGGTTGACTCAGGAACAGGTGATCGAACAGCTAGAGATTCGCTATGGGGTGAGTCTCAGCCAACAAGCGATGTCCTCGATTGAAAATGGCAAGCGCAAGGTGGATGCGGAACGGGAATTACCGGCATTAGCGGCAGTGTATGGTCAGGCGATCGATTCATTCTACGATTCTTGGGCGTTGCCGGAGGGGGGAAAATCTCAGAAACGCGGGTTTGCTGCACCGGCTGTGCGATCGCCCCAGGATGTGAGAGCGATCGCCACGGTGGATTTGGAGGCACTCACAAAACGGGATATGTTAGAACTCGCGGCTGAACTGATTTATAATGTTTTAGAAGAACCTTAGCCCATTGAGGAGATGTTCAACTTATGGAGAACCCCCATCCTAAAACCGAGGTCAAATTCACCTTGGAAATGTTGCCAGAATTACCGGAAATTCACCGGGGAGAAGCCGAACTTAAGGCCAAAGAAGCCTATGTAATGACTCTACTCAAACACGCCGATATCAGTAGTGGGCGTGCTGCCAGACTTCTGGGGATTCCTCGTTTGGAGGTGATTGAGTTGATGAGTTTGTATGATATTTCTCCATTTCCAATGCAAACCCGGGAGGAGTTGAAACGGGAGGTTGAGGCACTCAAGCGGAGTTTTGAGCCGGAACAGAAATGATAGTGGTTTCAAATACAACGCCTATGAATGAATGAGCGAAAATTGCTGGATTAAATGGCTGTTTAGATTGGTATTGAGGGATAGATAAAACAATTTTTTCTATGCTTTTTGGTCAGGAGAAGAAACTGTCCGGTGGGAGCAAGCCTTGAGGGTGAGTTCCCTTTTACCAGGGGAGTTATGTTAAAATAAAGGTTTAGATTGATAGCGGCCATCAGTGGTGGAAAAGTTAACTTTGTTAAAAATACCACGGGATGAGTTTAATGGATAGATGACTCTTGAACTGGCAGGAATGGACTGTTTAAATCCGTTGATAAATTGGGGAGAAAATTGATGGGAATTGAACGGCGAATGTCACGGGATATTTTTGCGGCTACTGAGATTGTTGAACTGAAGCAGCCTTGTTTTACGAGTACGGGTGTGTTGTATCCTGGACTTTATCCGGTGGGACAATTACCGGATGTGGCGTTTGAAATGGGGTTGGTGGATAGAGTTTATCCGGAACGGGGGAAGGCGGGGAAGGAGGAACAGCAGTCTCCGCCTGATGAGCCGGGGGGAGGTTAATGGCTCTTGTAACAAACCTTGCAGGAATTTGACAAGGTAGCTAAATCTGAGCGTCTTGGGAGTGCG
>CAYUEH010000692.1:0-3093 GCA_964442465.1 uncultured Laspinema sp.
AAGACTATCGCGGCGCATTGATTGTGGCCCGTCAAGCCGATGAAACCATTGGCACGAATTTTGGCTTTTTCAGTATGACACAACATTATTTTTATTATTCCTTAATTCTGACTGCCCTTTATCCCACGGCGCAGGAAGAGGAAAAAGCCAGCCTGTGGAATAGTCTCCTTAAAAATCGCCAAAACCTCAAATTATGGGCAGAAACTGGGAAAGAGAATTTTCTCCATAAGTATCTGTTGGTTGAGGCGGAAATTGCCCGAATTAGCGACCGTCCGTTAGAGGCAATGGAGCTTTATGACCAGGCGATCGCCAGGGCCCAAGACCAGGGCTATTTACAAATTGAAGCCATCGCCAACGAACTGGCAGCTAAGTTTTATCTCGGCTTAGGACGGATCAAAATCGCCAAAACTTATCTCACCGATGCGCGCTATCATTATAGTCTTTGGGGGGCGAAGGCTAAGGTTACACACCTCGATCAAACCTATCCAAACCTGTTAGTCAGAGCATCGATTCGCGATAGTGCATCGGGAGATTTCAGTTCAACCACAACAGCAGAACACGCCACCACCGTTGGCAATGCGGCTTTACTTGATATTGCTACGGTTATGAAAGCCTCGCAAACGATTTCTTCGGAAATTGTTTTAGAAACTTTGCTGGAAAAGTTAATGCATATTCTCATGGAAAATGCTGGGGCTCAAACCGGGCATTTACTCCTCGATCGCCAGGGTGAATTTGTCCGGGTGGCTGAGGGAAGGGTGGAGCATGACCAAGTGACCTTACTGCCCTCGATTCCCCTAGAAAACTCTTCAGATTTGCCCTTGGGACTCATTAACTATGTTGCTCACACAGAGAAACCTCTGCTGCTCAATAATGCCATTGGGTCAGGACTGTTTACCACGGAACCTTATATCCTCCGCCATCAAGTCAAATCGGTTTTATGTACCCCGATTGTTCACCAAGGCAAGCGCGTTGGGTTACTCTATTTAGAAAATAACCGGGCAGCCGGGGCCTTTACCAGCGATCGCCTGGAAGTCTTACGAATGTTATCGGGACAGGCAGCGATTTCCCTAGAACTGGCCCGGGCGGTTAAACAAGTGCAGGATACCGTCGCCTATTTAAGTGCGATTATCACCAATATAGCCGATGGTCTGCTGGTTACCGATGCCCAGGGTCTGATTACCCGCGTCAATCCCGCCCTGTTGGAGATGTTTGACCGTTCAGAAAGTGAGGCGGTTGGAAAACATTGTTCCGAACTTCTGCCCCTGGACCTCGCCCAAGCGATCGCCCAGAGTATGAATTCTCCCACCGAAGTGGTCACCGCAGAAGTCGAACTCGCCTTTGATCGCGTCGGCAAAGCCGTGGCGACTGCGATTTTACCCAGTGAGTTATCCGAATCTGATATGGCCCACTGTATTGGAACTGTCATCCTGATTCGAGATATCACCACGGAGAAAGAAGTCGATCGCATGAAGACGGATTTTATCTCTACCGTATCTCACGAACTGCGAACTCCTCTCACTTCCGTTGTCGGTTTTGCCAAACTGATCCAGAAAAAACTCCAAGACAAGATTTTACCCCGCTTCCAGGAAGCCGATCGCAAAACCCTCAAAGCCGTTGCCCAAGTGGGAGATAACATCAATATTATTATCTCCGAAGGGGAACGGTTGACCCATTTGATTAACGATGTGCTAGATATTGCCAAAATGGAAGCGGGAAAAGTGGATTGGCAAATGCAGCCCTTAGCGGTATCCGAACTGGTGGAACGCGCTTTTTCGGCCACATCCAGCCTGTTTCAAAATAGTGGATTGGAGCAAATCCGAGAGATTGACACCGGATTGCCCGAGGTGATGGGCGATCGCGATCGGTTATTACAAGTGCTAATTAATCTGATCTCCAATGCCGTTAAATTTACGCGCACTGGATCTGTAACCGTCCGGGCGCGACTCCAGAACGAGCAAGTCGAAATCTCTGTGATTGATACCGGCATCGGCATTCCCCCGGAATATCAAGAAACCGTGTTCGAGAAATTTAAGCAAGTCGGGGATACTCTCACAGACAAACCGAAAGGGACGGGACTGGGATTACCGATTTGTAAACAGATTGTCGAACATCACCAGGGTCGGATTTGGGTGAAAAGTGAGGAAGAATCCGGGACAACCTTTTCCTTTACCCTCCCTCTGAACCCAGAGAGTGGATTGCCGACCCCAGCAAAACTCAACTTCCAGACCCTTGTTCAGCAGTTGAAACAAACCCTCGTCCCCCATCCAGAACATCCCCGTAGCGATCGCCCGAAAACCATCCTGGTGGTGGATGACGAGGCTCACATTCGGTCCTTGCTGCGCCAGGAATTAGAAGCATCGGGCTATTCTGTGCGAGAAGCTAAAGATGGCATGGAGGCGATCGCCCAGGTGAAAGCCACCCCCCCGGACTTGATTCTGCTGGATGTAATGATGCCGCAAATTAGTGGATTTGATGTAGCAGCGGTTCTCAAAAATGATCCCAATACGATGCATATTCCCATCGCCATCCTCTCCATTATCGAAGATAAACAGCGCGGCTATCGTCTCGGGGTCGATCGCTATTTAACCAAGCCGATTGATCTCGAAGACTTACTCAACCAAATTGGGTTTCTCCTCTCCCAGGAAACCTCCAAAAAGAAAGTCTTGGTCGTGGATGAGGATGTTTCTGCGGTCAACCTTTTAGCCGATGTCCTAGAAGCGAGAGGCTATATCGTCACCGAAGCCTCCAGCGGTCCCGAATGCATTGAAAAAGCACGCGCGGTCAAACCTGATATGATTATAGTAGATTCTTTATTTTCCGAGCGACATGATATCGCCAAAACCTTGCGATTTGAGAAGGGCCTAGAAAATGTCTTTTTCCTGTTGCTTGCGGAAAATCAGGAACCTGATCCAGGGACAAACTAACGGCGGTAAATAACGCCCAGTACAGCCCTGAAACCGTCGCGGATTGAAATCCGCGACGGTTGCCGCCCTGTAACCGCACGATTTACGAGTAAAAAAACGACCATGAATATTCTAGGTTATGAACTGGCTGAACCGATGGAAACCGGCCTCAATACTATCATTTATCGCG
>CAYUEH010000693.1:0-3090 GCA_964442465.1 uncultured Laspinema sp.
AGTAAATCGGTTTCCATGCCTTCCCAATCCATATCGCCGACTTCTTGGTAGAATTTGGCATCATAAGCACGAGTTTGGACCACTACGGGCATGGGAACCGCATGACCGAGGACGAGGGCTTGTTGCTTAGAATCTAGCTTGGAGAGAACGGATTTTAGATTTTGTCCCCCAGAAACGCCGGTGAAAATGGCATCAATGTCTTTTTCATCATTGAGTAAGGCGGTGATGCGGGTGCCGATTTGGGACATGACTTCGTTATCAATTCCCGAGGGCCGTTGATCCACTACGAGGAGGGTGACAAAGTATTTCCGCATTTCTCGGGCGATCGTGCCGAAGATGGTTTGGCGGACGGTGGCGCTGTCTAGGAAACGGTGGGCTTCTTCGATGGTAATCACCAATTGTCTGGGCCGATCGCTGGGGTTTTTGGTTTGTAAAAATATCTCGGATTTCTCCACATAAGCCCGATGAATCCGCCTACTCAAGACATTGGTCACCAACATATAAGACAGCATATTCGACTGAGACCCGAACTCAATGACTAAATGTTTACCGGCATTCAGTTTGTCCAAAATCTGCTTCACATAATTTTGCGGGCAGCTATTCCGGATATATTTGAGTTCATCCAACAGTCCGAGTTTTCGCTGTAAGGCCATAATCGAGGCTTTATTCCCGCGCTTTTCATCGCAAAACATTTGGATGTCTTCATTACTCATGGCTAGGAGTTGGGTAATCCAAGTCGTACCAAATTCGTTGCGGAGAATAATTGCATTTTCGATACTAGCTTCGGAGAGGTTTAACTCCCGTGAGACTAACCGAATATCTTCGACTTCGATTTGGTCATAGGCGAGATACAATTCTTGAGCATCACGGACACCTCGTCGGCGGGTGGATTCAGGGTCGAGGGTGTAGACTTCGACTTCGTTGGGAAACAGTTGCCGTAAGCCTTTGACGGTACTAAATTGTTTACCTTCTGTAGCCGCTTCCCAGCCATATTCCGAGTGCATATCAAAGATGAGATTCACGGCAGCTTGTTTGCGGATGATGCCGGAGAGGAGGAGGCGGGTGAGGAAGGATTTGCCGGTGCCGGATTTGCCAAATACGCCGTTACTGCGTTCGACGAAGCGATCGAGGTCGATGCAAACGGGAACGTTCATATCGAGGGGTTGACCGATCGCAAAGTTGCGGCGATGGGGGTCATCTTCCCAGCCAAAGACGAGGCGAAAATCCCTCTCACTGGCATCATGAACTTGGGAAAAGTGACTGGGAATGGTTTTAACCGGCCTTAACTGCATTTCTCCGGTGGTATTGGCTTGATAAGAGGCCAATCCGTTAGTTTTCAGTCCGTTATTGGCGGAGGTTTTCAGCAGAGAATTCGGACTCCATCCCCCTTCGTCTGCTTCTGGGGTGAGCATTAACATGGGGGAGAGTTCGATTTTCCCATAAGTGCTGCTGCCTGCGAGCACTTCCTGCATGAAGGTATCTTCGGGGTGGGGAGGGTTGATGGAAATCCGTTCGTTGGTGGTTCCTAAACAGACATCGGTGAGTAAACAGAAGAAATGCGATCGCACCCCTCGGACGACTAAAAATTTTCCCACTCGCATCTCTTCGACGGAGACATCGGGATGTAATTTGACTTCTAAACCTTTACTCAGAGAACCTTGGATAACAGAACCTAATGGGCGATCGGAATTCATAAGGCAATTTTTATAAAGGGAAAGGGAAAGGAAATGCTGCTATTTCAACACCTTGATGAAAAATTCTACATGATTTAGTCTCGTCAAGGTTAGCTTACGGTTCATCTTTTAAAAAAAATAGCACAGAATTTATGCAGCCTCCCCTAGAAACCCACAAAAAAAGCAATTGTAGGGTGGGCACTGCCCACCGTAAGTAAGGTGGGCAGTGCCCACCCTACAATTGCTTGTCAAGGTTAGTTTACGGTTCATCCTGAAAAAAAATAGCACAGAATTTATGCAGATTCCCCTAGAAACCCATAAAAAAAGTATGTATGCTTTGAGCGCATACATACTTTTTTGACCCGAGTTATAGCGGTTCCCAGACTCATGAGGTACTTTTCAAAGCCCCTCTCCCCCCCCCTTTCAAAGGGGGGTAGGGGGGATGGAGAGGGGTTTGGGGTGAGGGCTGTACCTTATAGAGATGAGAAACGCTATATCGCTTATTCTATCTCAATGGAGGTCGGTGTTTGACCTGTACCAATAGGCGTAGCAGGGGCGTAGGGTAAGGGTTTGCGGAATTCGGCGTAGAGGCGATCGCGCCAGGTGAAAAAGGGTTCATACAGGGGATTGTCCGCAATTCCCGCCACGCCTTTGCCACGCAATTTTTCGGGAATATCCAGATAAGGTCCGGCAGGGAATTTGAGCAGGATGGATAATCCAGCTACGGCTAAATCGGCTAGGGTCGGCTGATTGCCGGTTAAATAGGGACGATCTTGCAAAATCAGGCAGAGGGCTTCTAAATCTTGTTTGATGGCGTCTTCAGCGGATTTTACGGCATCTGGGGAGGCACCGAGACCCGACCCGAGGGTTCTCAGGAGGTCCGATGGCACCGCTTCAATCAGATTTCTGAGGAAATCCGGGGTACTCGACGGCAACAGTGCACTGCGGAAACTTTGATCCTGACTGATTCCCTGAAATAGGACGACTCGACTTTTGGTGCCAATGGATTCATCCGCCCATTCTTCCATCATCAGGCACAATCCTCGTTCTGTGGGGTCGGTGGGGAGAATCGGGCGATCGGGATATTTTTCGTCTAAGTATTTGGCGATTTTGGTGGAATCGGCAATTACGGTACTGCCATCTTTGAGGATGGGGACTTGGGATTGCCCGGAAAGTTGGTAGACTTCGATCTGTCCAACCCCTGGGGTGACTTCCACTTTGCGGTACTCTAATCCTTTGTAATCCAGGATGAGTCTGACTTTTTCGCTGTATTGCGACAGTTCAAATTGATATAACTCTAGCATGAGACGGTCCTCTGGTTGTGTTGTTGTCCCTCTCAAGTGTATTAAAATTTTTACAATTCTTCATGAAGTTTTTTGACGAATAGGGGCAGAAGCCGATTTTCTGGCGATCGAAC
>CAYUEH010000694.1:0-1877 GCA_964442465.1 uncultured Laspinema sp.
AAACCCTACCGGATTAGTCTCTGATTTCATTCTTCCAAGGAGAATTATGCTCAATATTTTTCATGCCAACAAAGATGGCTATGACATCTCCCTGACTGGAGATAAACGATTTTCTTCCACCTTCATGACGGTGGACTTCCACGGAACCATAGGAAATATCTGGTGTCATCTTGCAACCTGTCTGGAAATGTCCAAGATGAAGGCAGAGAATGACCCCACCCTTAAACTCGCCCTCAAGGTGGATAAAGCTGGAGTTTGTTGTGCTTTCTACCGGGAGTTTCTTCTGATGTGGCTCAACCAAAATGAAGGCTTAGCCAAAGAGCTAATGATTTTGGCTGGCAGCCACAACAACCAACTCTGGGACGAGTACACTGCTGGTTCTGAAATCGACCATGCTGCACTATTGGCAGCGGCATTGATTGAGTATTGCAAGCGTTTTAATAACTAACACCAAGGAGAATTATGCAAGATAAACTTATCCAGCTACGCTACAACCGCAAAGGCTACGACATTGGAAAAGATGGACGGTTCCAGCCAGAAAACATGATTTTGATTCGGCGTGACGGCTCATCACATCGTTTCACCGAGGAAATGAACGAAATGCTGCAAACCCTGACCCATGAGTTCCTGCGTGACTTTGCCCGCTCTATTTCCACCGATGAACTAACCGCCGAACCTATGCTGCTGGAATACAGCAGTCGTGAAATCCGCGAACAATTTATTGAACCGGCGACCATCGCCCTAATCCAGCAATGGGGCATTCAAAACAAGGAGCTTGTTCAAGAACTCTTGGTGCGGGCTAGTCTGCGACGCTATCAACTCGTTGACTCTCGCAATTCGACTTGGGGGCGGCGTTTCGTCGCCGGGGTCAACGACTTCATCGAGGAGGTGGCAGAACACTATGGTTAACTGCTTCATCACTGGACACCGGCGGGTTCACCTGGCCCGCACATCTCGCTATCTGACCCAACTCACCGATATTGCGATCGCCCACGGGGCCACTCGCTTTTATACGGGAATGGCACTGGGAACTGACCAACTCGCCGCACTGGAATGGACGCGCCGAGGACTCCCCTGGAAAGCGTTAATCCCCTGCCACGGATACGAAAGCCGATGGTCACGCTCACAACAGCGGGCATTCTGGGAATTGCTCAATGGGGCCGAGGAAATCCTATGGCTGCATCAGGAATACACGATGGGCTGTAACCATGACCGGAATCGGCATTTGGTCGAAGTGTGTGAAATGGGAATCGGCATTTTCGACCACCGGCGCAGTGGCGGCACACGTTACACAATCCAGCGGGCGATCGCACGAGAACGTCAACTGTACTGGATTAACCCAGAAACGGGCCAACTGCACCAACACGTCGCCCCCACTCAATTGACCCTGTTCTAATCGCTCAAACTCTCCCTCGGACTACTGGGGGAGAGTCCACCAAACCCTACCGGATTAGGTGTCGATTCTTACTGGAGGTTCTCATGAACTCAATCGACACCATGTTTGAGCGAATCGGTCGTGCATTCGACGAACTGGATTATTACAGCTTCTTGGAACGGACGGGCAAACCCGACACCCCGCAATCCTTGGATGAATTTTGTCGCTTGCGGGAAGCCTTCTCTGTGCTTCTCTCCAACGATGAGTCCACTTTCAACCGCATTCTGGAGGACTAATTTATGAGCGGCTATCTCGAACTTGCGCTGAATAAGCGCACACACATCAAACATCAGGAGGAGGAATTGAAGCAGAATATCCTCCCCAATGCCGTCGCCGAGGCGGTGGACTTGGTTGGGGGCGATCGCAGTGCTAAACGGACGGTTTTCGAGACTCCCAAGCAGAAAATCATCCTGCGGTATCGCAAAGTGCTGGCCGAGACTCC
>CAYUEH010000694.1:1977-3088 GCA_964442465.1 uncultured Laspinema sp.
GAACCGTTTATCGAGATTTGGGGCATCCCCACCTCTGGGGAAATGAAGTCTCAATTCCCCGAACAAGCCAGCCAACTTTGCACGTTCTTGTTGCACCGGCGCAGCAAGGATAACCTGGGACGGCTGTTGGAAGTCTTCAGCCAAAACGCATTCATGGAATGGGTGAACGGTGGTATGGAGGGCGACCCGAATAAGGTTGCTTTCGAGAAAATTCAGCAGGCACAGTTCAACCACATCTTCCGTTTTCAGTTCACGATGGCTGAAAGTTCTTATGGTCCTTATTATTTCCTGGATATCACGGAGAAGAAACCGGAGTCTGAACTGGAGAAAGCCGCACTGGAAGCAGCAAAACAGGTGGCAGGAACGAGTTCCTGTCTCGACCCGATGCTGGTTGAGAACGACAAGCAATGCCGAGCGCGGCTAAGTCCGATGAAAGAAGCTCTACCAGAAGGCAACTAACAGCTAACAGCAACTAGAGACGAATAAGGCAACCCTACGGGGTTGTCTTTTTTTTATGGACAAGGAACAATCCAAACTTGCATAAGGTGACACAAGAGAGACGGCTTCTCCATGAAGTCGTCTTTTTTTTAATCTTAAGAAAATCTTAAAACTTCCATTTATCCGTAATACCACGGTGGGCAATTATATTGATTTTAAAGTAACATTGAGAACCGCATCTTTTTTTTATTAAAATGCCGTCGATTCTGTACGAGAACCAAAGCCTAAAAGCGTCGATTCTCCAGGTGTTCGACGGTGATACGTTGTTGCTTCGGTACCATAGCGAGGTATTCGTCAGTCGTTGCAGGTGGATTGACGCGGCGGAGCTTCCTCGCCCAGAACAGGATTTGGACAATGCGCCGATTGATTACCAGCGGCAATGGCACTGGGGACAAGTGGCCACTGACTGGCTCACAGCGCAGTTAAAAAATCGACCATATATCAGGGTGGTGTTAAAGGGCAGAGACCACTGGGGCCGCTGGCTGGCTGATTGGTATTTCAACAGGGTCGGTTATGCCAACAGTATCCAAATCGCGCTCTGTGCCAACGGTCTGGCGGCCAACAGTCTGCCCTATCAGCGATATGATTTTCGGGCCAAGCGCGACCTGGCTCT
>CAYUEH010000695.1:0-3084 GCA_964442465.1 uncultured Laspinema sp.
CCCCATCTCCCCCATCTCCCCTATCTCCCCCATCTCCCCCAGGGAGACCAACTTCTTGTATAATAGGGGGTTGACCCCCCCGGCAAGGATGGCATTTTTCAAAACTCAAGGGCAAGTCATGTTTCCGAGACTTCTTCATTCCCCGAGCCTGGATTTGAAATTCAAGGTGATTTACCTCACTCCACCCTGAGTCGCCGATCGCCTCGGGGTCCAGAAGTCATCACCACTGGTTGCTGCCGGGGATCATCAGGGTCATAGGAGAAAGATCCCCCAACACCGGCAACCGCGATCGCTGCACTGAAACCGTCTTGCCCCCAATATTATAAATAGCTGATATTGCTTTTTCAAGCCGCTTGCCGCTCGAAAAAGCCATCCATTATCAATAGAAAACTTCATCCTCATATGGAGTCAGATCATTCCTTGAGCCCCGGTTAACCCAAAACAATTTTTCTCCACTGTGGATAGCATCCTCTGTGTTCCCAAACTACAACTTCCCTGGTTAAACAAACTGGATTATACCCATGAGAAAACGATCCCTGAATACGTCAGAAATTGGAAAGCTCAAGGCAAAAGCTGCGTTTGAAAGAAGTGGCTGGACCCAACAAGATTTAGCCTCTGAAGTCGGGTTAGAAACCCGTCAATCTATTTGGAAATTTTTGACAGGACGTCCTATTGAACGGGCGATTTTTATCGAAATTTGCTACAAATTAGACTTGGATTGGCAAGAGATTGCCGAGTTACCCCCTGAAGTGACCCCAGAGCCTACAAAAACTGCCGATGATCCCGGGTTAGATCCGCCCATTGCAGATATCACCGCCTTAGTTAATGAAATGCGATCGCGCATGAGGGAACCCATTCTCGCCCAATGTGGGACGCTGCGTCTTTTAGACAACTCCCAACCTGTTGCACTGGATGATATCTACATTCAGGTGAATATTCTCCAACAACTGAGTCGGCAACGATGGCTAGAAGTCTCGGACCTCCAATTTCAGCCCAGGCAAACTCGTCAGTCCCAGAGTCAGGTACGCCGGAGCATTTCTGCATCAGAAAAACCGTCCCAAATGCCAGCCATCCAAGCGGTTTCCACCTATTCCAAGTTACTAATATTGGGTAAGCCCGGAGCCGGTAAAACTACATTTTTAAAATCCCTAGCCCTCGGATGTATTCAAGGGAAATTTCCCGAACAGACCCCGGTTAAATATGACAATTTGTGTCTTCCTATTTTTATTAGGATAAGAGACTGGAAAACCGAAATTACCCAGAGTGGAAATCGCAGCTTACTTCATTATATTACTAAAATGTTTAACAACTTTGGCCTGTCATCGGCTAAGGTTGAAACCTTGCTGCAAGTCGGTCATGCCTTGATTTTGTTAGATGGATTAGATGAAGTCCCCGACAGCGACAGCCGAGAAATCGCCTACGAAATCAACCAATTTTGTGAAACCTACTATCAAAATCGGGTGGCGATCACCTGTCGCTTGGGGGGATGCGAGTACCACTTCACGGGGTTTACGGAAGTAGAACTGGCTGATTTTGATGGCTCACAAATTGAAGCGTTTGCGGACAAGTGGTTTGTCGCAGCCCGGGGCGATGAAGAAGCAGGTTTACTGCTCTCCCAACGCTTTTTAGAAAAGATTAATCTGCCGGAAAACCAGCCGATTCGGGAGTTGGTCGTTACGCCCATTTTGTTGACCCTAACCGCCAGCATTTTTCAGACCAAAGAAGATTTCCCTAACAAACGTTCTAAACTCTATGAAGCCGGGTTAGATATTATGCTGGTGCGCTGGGATGAAGCCAGAGGCATTCAACGGGATGAAGTCTATCGCAATTTATCCCTGCCTCGAAAAATCGAACTATTGAGTCAAATTGCGGCCACCACATTTGCTCAAAGTAATTACTTTTTTGAAAAGCGGGAAATTGAGCATTATATTGGGGATTATTTGGCAACGTTACCCCAAAGCAGTACCGAACCGGAAACCTTGCGATCGCAAAGTGCCACGGTCCTAGATGCGATCGAAGCTCAACATGGTTTATTAGTCGAACGCGCCCGGGGAATTTATTCCTTTTCCCATTTAACCTTCCAGGAATATTTTACCGCGCGTCAGATTGCGGCCACACCGGATCCCAATGCCTTGGAGGAGGAGTTACAAGGGTTAGCCAGTCATGTCTGCGAACCGCGATGGCGAGAAGTGGTGTTACTCACCTCAGAATTGTTAAGAAATGCTGACCCTCTGCTGCAAGCGATGAAGCAGCAAATTGATGTCATGTTGGTTGCCGATGGCAAGTTGCAGCAATTTTTAGCGAGTACCAGTGCTAAATGCCAACGGCTGGAAGGATTGTACAAACCCGCAGCAATCCGGGCATTTTACTTTACCCTATTTCGCGATCGCAGCTTGGGTTTAGCCCTGGCCCTGGATCCAAGTTTAGCCCGGGATTTGGCCCCGGAATTAGCCTTGGATTTGGAATTGGCACGCGCTTTGGAGTTGGTTTATAGTCTGACTCGCAACCCGGATGTCAAACAAATCCTCTCCCTGGGATTTGCCCTGGACCTTGACCGCAGTTTAACCCACGAGCCAGAATTGCGGGAAGGATTGCAGCAACTCAAGGACCAACTGCCGGATCCAGGGGAGGGTCGCGATCGCTTAATTGCCTGGTGGGG
The DNA here is from genome assembly GCA_964442465.1 of uncultured Laspinema sp. Classification (GTDB taxonomy): domain Bacteria; phylum Cyanobacteriota; class Cyanobacteriia; order Cyanobacteriales; family Laspinemataceae; genus Laspinema. The sequence goes on from CAYUEH010000695.1 coordinate 2,660, forward strand.
CGATCGGGCTCATGTCTGGGCTGAACAATTTCGCGCCTTGCTGATTGAGCATCGCCAAATCGGTCATAATTGGCAGTTTACCCCCCGACAACTGGCGTTACTGGACCAGTATTATCAAGCCAATCAACTCCTGGTGGATTGTCTCCATGGCGAGTCCCATTGCTCCTCCGTCGTGCGATCGCACCTAGAAGCAACCCTCATCTTACCCGTGGGAGAAATCGAAACCTCCGAAATCGCTGGGAACTCTTCCTCTGACTACTTTATTCAAATCAGTGACGGTTCTATTCCTTTCGCTGAACTGATGCCCTAAGGGATTTCCATAAAACAAGTTCGGCATTAGAAGTTTTGCCGAATTATTCAAGCCCCCCGTTAAATAAACATTTATTCCTCTGGCTTCCCCCTTGGGAAGGGGGACTGTCGGGGGA
>CAYUEH010000696.1:0-3076 GCA_964442465.1 uncultured Laspinema sp.
GATATGGCGTATGAAAACCCCGATTTGCTGGAAGTGATGACCCTCGGACGCCGGTTTGGTCCTGAAGACTTGCAAATCTTTGATGGGGCGGCCCCTCCGGGTCATCGCGGGAGTTATCTTTACGATGATGAAGGCACTCCTGCCACTACCACCCAACTGATTAAAGATGGGGTACTCGTCGGACGCCTCCACTCCCGAGAAACTGCTGGGAAATTAGAGGAAACTGCCACAGGAAATGCCCGCTGTTTGAATTATCATTATCCTCCCATTGTTCGGATGACGAATACCTGGATTGAACGGGGAAAGACGCCGGTTCAGGATTTATTTACGGATATTAAAGAAGGGGTTTATGCCCGCAATTGGCTGGGAGGAATGACGAATGGGGAAATGTTTACCTTTAGTGCTGGGGAAGCCTGGATGATTAGAAATGGTCAATTAGCCGAACCTGTGCGGGATGTCACCCTTTCGGGGAATGTGTTTAGTACCTTAGCGGATATTGAGGCGATCGGGGATGATTTCTATTGGGATGAATCCGGCGGTTGCGGCAAAGGTGGACAAAATGGTTTACCTGTAGGCTGTGGCGGGCCCAGTTTGCGAATTCGCAATGTTGTAGTGGGTGGCGAGTCGGCATAGTTTTTGTCCAATCTAATTACCAACCCCAGGACAAGAAACCGGGTTTCTAGCCTAGATTTATGCAACCGAAAAACAACAGATGAAGAAACCCGGTTTCTAACCAACCCAAGGACAAGAAACCGGGTTTCTGACCTAAATTTGTGGAAAATTCCTAGAGATTAAGTGAAGAAACCCGGTTTCTAACCCAACCCAAGGACAAGAAACCGGGTTTCTGACCTAAATTTGTGGAAAATTCCTAGAGATTAGGTGAAGAAACCCGGTTTCTAACCTCTACTGTACCCCCAACTAAAAACCAACAATCGGGATTGGGAGGCAGCCTCTACTTACTGGACTGAGGGGAGGGAGGGCGGTTCTTCCGGTTGGTAGAGGTCTTCTATTTCGGCCAGGGTTGCTTCTGGGTCGGTATGGGTGGATTTTACCACATAATTGAGTTTTAATTCTTCTAAGAAATCCGTGAGCAAGATTTGGATTTCTTCTTGGGTTTGCCGATCGCCTAGGGCTTTGCGGAAGGCTTGATTGAATTCCTGACTGAGGCGATCGAATAGCACTCGTCCTTCTACATCCGCGTAAGAGGTTTCCAGAACGCTTACCGTAGTTTGGGCTAAATTAGAGGCCATTTGTTCTGTAAAATCTTTGGGCAAATTTCCGATCCCGGGTAAGGATTTGAGACTTTGATAAATCCCTGATTCTTTAAAAGCACTTTCGATACTATGATGCAAAACTGCTTCTAATTCTGGCTTTATTTGGGGTAAAACTTTGTAAATGGTTAATTCCAAAAGTCGGTCAGTAATGACTTCGATTTCATTCACATTGTTGAGATCAACCGCCGGTTGGGGATTCAAAAATGATTCGGCGGCAGTTCCTTCGCGAATGGAGTCTTGCGCTTGATTGATAAAGCGAACCATTACAAATCGAGACAGGCGATCGGCTAGTCTAGCAGCAGGTTCATGGGTCATCTGGACTAAGATGCGATCGAAATTAACCAGTTCACTCTGTTGCAGTCTCACCGCAACCGGAATTACCCGCAACCCTCGCCAAAACGGTAAAAACAATAAAACATCATACCAGCGTCGCAACATGGCATCTATCCAGCGTAAGCCACTAATCCGGCGATGCATAAAGAAGGTGCGAAGTATGAACTCTAATCCAAACAGGCACATAAAGAAAATATCAATCCGCCAAAAATCATCGATAACTTGGCCAATTTCATCTACATTCCTGAAATAATTTCTGGCAATTAATGGCGAAATCTGAGACTGGAAAAATTTAATTTCTTGACTTAAATTATGATTGCTTAAATAACGAGAAGTCCAAAAGGTTTGAAAAGCCTCGTCAGCATATTCTGTGCCAAGATGCTGACGCATTCGCCTTTGAATTTTTGCAAAAGTGCCGAACTTACCCGCAGCCATAAAGGGGTTTTCATTGAGCATTCTATCACTTTCATGGCGTAACGATTCCAGCAAATTCTCCACCTGGGGAGTTTCCAGGGAATTTGGGGGTTGTTGGAGTTCTAGGGTTAATTGCTGGAGGGTTTGTAGGTATTTTTCAGTTTCGGGATGGGGTTCAATACCTTTAATTTTATCATAAGCAATCACCACCGGGGGAATTTGATGAAAATAGATATCGCGTAGGGTAATATAAGAGGAATCGAACCCCACTAACAGCAAATTGATAACGGCGATCATCGCCATAAATTTTTGAAACCAGTCAATCGGTCCTCCGGTATTCGGGGGACCCTCTGGATGTGCAGTGGTTATGGTTTGCATTTTGAAGACAGCGGTTAAGTTAGAAGTAAAAGTATCCCGCTAGGGGTTTACTTCCTATTATCTCTATCCGGCATCAAAGCGACATCTATCTGTTGGATGAGGTGTGCTACAGTGGAGGAGTTATCTAAGATGACATCAGCCTGAGCGCATTTTTCAGATAAAGGCATTTGGCTATTAATTCTAGCTCTCGCTTGGTCTAGGGTCAAGCGATCGCGTTCCATCAATCGCTGAATCTGGCGATCGCCAGGACAAGATACCACCCAAATTTCCGTAACTAAATCGGTCATTTGTGCTTCAAACAACAACGGGATCACCAAGACTGCGGTAGACTGTTGGGGCAAAGCGGCAATTTCTCGAAAGAAGCGATCGCGCACTTGGGGATGGATTTGCGCCTCTAACCACTGTTTTTCCTGGGGTTGACTAAACACAATCTCCCCCAACTTCGGACGATTCAGACTGCGATCGGGCAGCAACAAGTCACTCCCATACCGCTTCACAATTTGATTCAACACTTCTGAACCCATCTGGACTGCTTCGCGCGCATAAATATCCGCATCAAACACCGGCAATTTATGCTGATGTTTCAAGTAATTAGAAACCGTAGTTTTCCCCGTAGCAATTCCACCTGTTAATCCAATTTGACGTTGGTTCATCATGCTAAACCCTAATTGCAAATC
>CAYUEH010000697.1:0-3074 GCA_964442465.1 uncultured Laspinema sp.
AAGGCTAAATCGCGGATTAGTTCTTCATTCTCAAAACTATCCCCAAATTTAGTTTTCGCCATTTCAATACAGGTTTTCATCACATCCGAGGAGCGTTCAAGATGATAGGCGATCGCCAACCGTTCCGCATCTTCCCAATGGGGTATCTTTGGAGTCTTCAACTGTTGTGCCTTTTTGCGTTGCAATTCTTCCGAAAATCCAGCAGCAACAATCCCCGCAGGCAAGGCAAACAATCCAATCCCAATAAACGCCAAAGTTGCCCCAAATAATTTACCCAAAACCGTCACCGGATACACATCCCCATACCCCACCGTAGTTAATGTCACCACTCCCCACCACATCGCTGCCGGAATACTGGGAAACGCATCCGGTTGTTCCTGACTTTCAGCAAAAAACATCAAACTTGAGGCAAAAATTAGTAAAATAAACACCGTAAACACCGTCATGATTAATTCATTTTTTTTGGACTCAATCACCCGGAGAATGGTTTGGAGGGCATCGGAGTAGCGAATTAATTTGAGCAGTCGCAACAGGCGCAAAACATTAACAAAATTTATCGAACGAATTAGAGGAAATAATACCATCAAATAAAACGGCAAAATGGCGATTAAATCAATCACCATCAACGGCGTTGTCGCATAGCGCAATCGTCCCCACACCGGATGAGCATATCGCGGATCGACGGTACAGCACCAAAGTTGGATAATATATAATAAAGTAAAGCAGGCCACGGCCACAATTTCGATTTCATCAACAAAAAGCTGAAAATTAGAGGAAATAAATGCCGAAGTTTCTAAAATAAAAGCCGTGACATCTAAAACAACTAACAGACTCACCCCCCAGTCATCAACTCGGCTTAAGAAATCCGTCGGGTCTGAGGATTCAAGAATTTGATAAACTCTAGCTTTTATGGATTGGCTCATGATGTGTTATTTAGCTCATGACGCTTAAACAAAGTAACCGCACTATCGCTCATCCTATCATATCCGATGAAAGACCAGATAGAACCCTTAACCTCTAACAACCTCGTCGATAATCTCCCTGAAAATGATTTAGAAGTCTCATCGAATACTCCGGGGAGAGAACCGGAGAAAGTGGCAGTCGCCATTGATGAACTCTGCTTTTCCTATCCTGACAAAGCCGATGTTTTACAAAATATCAATCTGCGAATCCACCCCGGCGATCGCATCGGACTGATTGGGTCCAATGGTGCAGGCAAAACCAGTTTATTTTTATCCATTTGTGGCATTCTCAAGCCCATTTCTGGACAAATCACCCTCTTGAATAGTCCCGTTATTCCCGGGGAATTCCGTCCCGAAATTGGCTTAGTGTTTCAAAATCCCAACGATCAGCTATTCTCTGCCTCCGTCTGGGATGATGTTGCCTTTGGACCGCAAAACATGGGACTATCTGGGTCAGAATTGAGCGATCGCGTGAGAACTGCCCTCGATTTAACGGGAGTCCGGGACCTAGAAACTCGTCCCCCCCACCATCTTTCGGGCGGACAAAAACGGATGGTGGCGATCGCTACAGTTCTAGCCATGCAACCTCAAATTATCCTCTATGATGAACCCAGCGCCAACCTAGATTTGCGAGCCCGTCGGCGTTTAATCCACTTTTTGCAGGCATCCCAGGAAACCTTACTGATTTCCTCTCACGACTTAGAACTGATTCTGGAAGTGTGCGATCGGGTCATTCTCATGGACGAAGGACGGATCATCACCACCGGCAGTCCCGATGTCGTCATGGCAGATGCACCCCTGATGGAAGCACATGGTTTAGAAAAACCCCACTCCCTCCTCCGCCATCCTCCACTTCATCACCCCTAATCGGGGACCCTGCCATCAGAATTCCCCCATTATTAGGACCAGAAACCGAGCAATTGTAGGGTGGGCATTGCCCACCCTAATTCAGGTGGGCATTGCCCACCCTACAATTTTTAAGACTTTTATCAACCGGATTTATGATAATTTCCGCTAATTTGCCAGAAATTCCCGCCAGAAACCCGGTTTCTTGTCCTAATCGATTTCATGCTGTAGCGACCCCCAAGAAAACTGGGCGATCGCCTCAGATCTATAAATTTTCTGTCTTAACTCTCAGAAACCTTCACCAGACATCCTGCCGTCTGTATAACCTATCCAGGGAGTGCGGATTTCCCCTGCAAAGACAGAATATCCAATAGTCCAAGCAGAAATCAAGTTTTCCCTGTATCATAATCCTTTAGCCAATCAATAGGAGCCATTCTCATGGATATCGTTAGCTTGCTCATTACCTGGATCGTCACCTCAATCAGCTTGTTTATTATTTCTAAACTGCCCACTGGCGTAGAAATCGATGGATTTCAAAAAGCCTTAATTTCCGCCGCTGTCTTTGGTGTTTTAAATGCGCTGATTAAGCCAATTTTACAAGTTTTAGCCTTGCCAATTACCTTCCTCACCCTGGGATTGTTCAGCATTATTATCAATGCGATTATCTTTGGATTAGCCGCTTGGTTAGTCACCGGATTTCGCCTCCGTTGGGGATTTTGGAGTGCCATCATCGGGACCTTAGCCCTCAGCTTTATCAACTCCATCCTGTTTAACCTATTGGCAATGCTTTAATCCCGAACTGGGGAATATTACCCCGCTTGACTTTCCCCCAGATGGGGTAAACAAAAGAGCGATCGCCCCTCTTGTTACTTAAAATAAAGACAATTGTCGATACTCAGGCATCTCATTCAAATCACCACTTGGCGATCGCTTTTCTGTATTGTTCTTCCCAAACCGAATCCCCGCATCCAGACAGTCTAACGCCTGTCTAACATTCCTCGGCAATTAATGACATGAAAACTGCTATAATTAATCAAATATTTTTTTAATTAAGTAATCGCCATGACTGAGTTACTGGAACGGGCAATTGCCCTGATGCAGGCTTTACCGGAAGAGGAACAAGATGCGATCGCCTCTGTGATTTTGGCAGAAATTGAGGATGAGCAACACTGGGATGAATCCTTCTCGCGATCGGCGGATACCCTGGCCCAACTCGCCGCTTCAGCAATGACTGAGTATCACGCCGGTCAAACTCAAGAACTCGAT
>CAYUEH010000698.1:0-3072 GCA_964442465.1 uncultured Laspinema sp.
TCGCCATTTTCGTACACCATTAAAGCGTCACCCACCATGTAAGTGTACTCATTTCCGTAGTCATCGTAGGTCGTGGCCATATAATATCCACTGTCGGTGAAGGTGACTCCATAGACGTTAATCAAATCCCCATTAGAACGGTTAATCCCCTGATAAAAATAATCCCCATCTCCATCCTGACAAATGAAAGCCTGATAGGTGTCCGTTGTGAATTGTTCAATCATGGTAGCCCGTGAACATCCGCTTTGCGCGATTAGCAATTCTCCGGACTGGGCGAAACTAGAATCATCGGCAAGATTAGAGGAAGGCGCAACAGCTAACAGGGGCAATGCTGGCATCAATAATCCCAAGGTTGTGCCCACTACAGCGGAAAACTTGCAGCCTTTAAGCAAAAATTTTGAAGTCATGGTGTCTTTCTTCTGATTGAGTTGTACTGGTTTAGTCATAACATTTGTTTCTCAGAAATGTCAAGGGTATTTCCTCTAGGTATTTATGAATTTTTGATGACAGTTTAGGGGCGATTTGCTCCGTGTTTTCAGAGTAAGTATTTATCTCTAATCCGAAAATAATAGGGGTCAGTATAAATTCTTTTTGTTGTTCTGATTCCTGAAATTTACCAGAATTATTTTCAGGAAAGGCATTGTTTTTGTTGCTTTGCTCAGGGGATGAATCCACCAGAAAGCAGGTTCAATCATTCGGGACATAACCCGGTAATTTCTAAGGCTTAAGCCAATTTTTAGTCAATATTTTAATTCACTTTAAAATCGTAAAAACTTGGTAAACTTTTGCGTAATTTGCTCATTCTCCGGGGACGATCGCCACTTTAATTGCTTTGCGATCGCGCATATCCTGGAAAGTTCTTTCTAAGTCTTTCAGGGACCGGCGATCGCTGATTAATAATTCCCAGGGAATCTGTCTACTGGCAAGGGTAGAAAGTGCTTCTCGGACATGGTAGGGAGTGTTATGAAATACGCCTTTTAAGGTCAGTTCACTGTAATGTAATCGTTCCGTATTGACCGTGATTGTCGTATCTTTGGGACAACCACCGAATAGGTTAATAATCGCACCCGGACGCCCACAAGCGATGGCAGTTTCCCAGACTTCCGGTACTCCTGTCGCTTCGATGACGACATCTGCACCCCATCCATCAGTGAACCCTCTGACAACTTCGGGAATGGGTTGCTCTAATTGATGATAATTAAAGGTCTGAAATGCTCCCAGTTTCCGGCCAATTTCCAAGCGATTATCATTGCCGCCAAATAACATAATTTGAGTGCAACGGGTTGCTAAAACCGCTACAAACATTAATCCAATTGCTCCATCTCCAATTACAATTACTCGGTCTTTAGGCTGAATTGGCGAACGGTCTATGCCATGTAAAACACAGGCCAAAGGTTCGGTTAATGAGGCTAATTTATCAGGAACATTAGGAGGAATAGCTAATAAATTAGCTTGAACAATTGGAGCGGGAATTTTTAAATATTCAGCAAATGTGCCGTTATTCCATGTTAGATTAGGACAGAGGGAATAAGCGTGGCGATCGCAGAAAAAACAATTGAAGCAAGGCGCAGAATTATTCGCCACCACGCGATCGCCTATTTGCCATCCCTGAACCCCCTCCCCGATTGCTACAATTTCCCCTGCTGCCTCATGTCCAAATAAGGTGGGAAGTTGTAGCATCTTAGCATGACCCCCACGCCGCCATACCTTCAAATCTGTTCCGCAAGTCGTGGCAGTTTTCACCCGAATCACGACTTCCCCCAAATCTGGCGTCGGATCCGGTACAATCTCTAAACGTAAGTCTTCTTTTCCGTACAGTAATGCTGCTAACATGGGTCCCAATTCCTCAATGGTTTCCCCTGATTTTATCAGTCCTGCTGTCTCTTCCGGTGGGTTTTCCCTCGGATTGTTGCGGAAGTGTTCCTATTGAGGCGATCGTCTAACCATCCCATGCAACTACCTCTCCCTGAAGCAGTCTCTTGTACCCGCTAAACCCCAATGACCAATTTTTCTGTATCCTCTGACTCCAAACCTCCTTAACCTAGTCATCCCAATGAAATTAATTCACCCGATTTTATTCAGTCTCATTGCGGTATTCACGGAAGTTAATTTATCTCTCGCGCAAGCAATTTCCCCCGCTGCGGATGGGACTGGCACCCAAGTTGACTGGAATGGAACTCAATATGATATTCAAGGCGGGACCCTCTCTATAGATGGCGTCAATCTGTTTCATAGCTTTGATAAATTTGGGTTAAACCCGGGAGAAATTGCCAATTTTCAATCTAATCCTCATCTTCAAAATATTCTCGGACGAGTTACGGGGGGAAACGCTTCAATTATCAATGGATTAATCCAAATCTCCTCCGGAGATGCTAATCTATTTTTGATGAATCCCGCTGGCATACTTTTTGGCAAAAATGCCCAATTAAATATCCCCGGAGATTTTTTTGCGACGACAGCAACGGGGATTGGATTTAATAGTAATACCTGGTTTAGTGCCACGGGTTATCAAAATTGGCAAGAGTTAGTCGGAACTCCAGTCCTGTTTGCTTTTGACTCCTGGAAACCGGGAAGCATTGCCAATTTTGGCCGGATGGAATTGCAACCGGGTCACGCATTGGTTTTAATGGGAGGAACTGTTTTTAATGCCGGTACTCTGTCTAGTCCAGGAGGACATATTACCCTTGCTGCTATTCCCGGACAACATCGGGTTCGCATCTCTCAAAAGGGACAGTTGTTAAGTTTAGATCTGGAGAGGGGAACATCGGAAGTGCTATCGGGAGGGGAATTCGCATCACTCCCCAATCCCCTCTCACTTGCGGAATTGCTCACTGGGGGAAACATCAATAATGCGACTGGGGTAGAAGTCAATGCCGATGGCACGATCGCCCTCACAGGTTCAGGAATCAGTCTGGATGCCGAAATCGGAGATGCGATCGCCTCGGGAACCCTCGATGTCACGGATCAAACGCCGGATCAGTCGGCATTGCCAAGCATCACCATTGTAGGCGATCGCGTTGCTGTCATCGATGCGGCGATCGATGCCTCCGGAATGGATGGCGGTGGCACAAT
>CAYUEH010000699.1:0-3060 GCA_964442465.1 uncultured Laspinema sp.
GACCAATGACCAATGACCAATGACCAATGACCAACTCATTTATTGTAATTTTTTCAGCCTAGGTTGGATGATGAAACCCCTCAAAATATTGTGGGGAGAGGGTTTTGACCGTATAAATGGACCGAATTTCGCTTGGGGTTGGAGGCAAAACTGGAAACTGATGACTCAGAGGGATAGCCAGACGATCCCAAATCGATGTACCATGATCCCGGTATTGATATTCAAACCGATTCAATCAAGAGGTCTCATGGTGTTGTCTCTTAATGAAAGGTCCTTTAAACAAGAAGTTTTAGAAGCAACCACTCCTGTTCTCGTGAATTTTTGGGCCCCGTGGTGCGGGATTTGTCTGCTGATTAACCCGATTTTGAAGGGATTCGAGGCCGAATGGGGCGAAACGGTCAAAATTGTCGGAATTAATGCCGATCAAACCTTAAAGCTGGCGAGTACCTATCGGATTGCGACGTTGCCCACCCTGATTTTGTTTGATGGAGGATCCATTATCCATCGGATTGAAGGGTTCCAAGGACGGGACGACTTAACCCGGGAATTAAGGTCCCTGATGCCGATCGCTCAAAACGCGCATTCTTATTCCCAGTTACAACCGGCCATCAATTCCTGATGAGAATCTCTCGTCAGGAATTTTTTACAGCAAGTTGCTGTTTTTGGATGAATCACGGTCCCTGGACTGCGAGTGATCCCGTGGTTCGTTCTTAAAAAGTTGGAACAACTAAACCCCATCTAGTCTAATCTGGATGGGGTTTTTCCTTTGGGGTTCAGGGGTCAGGAGAATTCTGTTTGCGGGGTGGGAAAAATCGCTGTCGCCCAGACCGGCGTTCAAACCGTTAGGGATTATATCAGAGAACCCCAAAAATGCAAATGAGTGAATATCGCTATGATATCCCTAGTCTGCCGTTTCTATGGCGGGTCTATGTCAAAATGTTAACCAGTGAGTTAACTCAGTAAAGAAGTATTTAAGTGGGCGTCAGCGATGGAACCAATTTATCAGTATGCTTGGCTGATCCCAGTTTTGCCTTTATTAGGGGCAATGCTGGTCGGCTTGGGCCTGATTTCTTATAACAAGACGACCAATAATCTGCGGCAAGCGACTGCCGCATTCTTGGTCTCCTCCGTAGGTGCAGCAATGGTTTTGTCCTTTGCTTTGCTCTGGAGTCAAATCCAAGGACATGAACCCTACACGCGCACCCTGGAATGGGCGGCGGCGGGGAATTTTCACCTAACAATGGGTTACACCATTGACCACCTCTCGGCGCTGATGCTGGCGATCGTGTCCACGATAGCCCTGTTGGTGATGATTTACACCGATGGCTACATGGCTCACGATCCCGGATATGTGCGCTTTTACACCTACCTGAGCCTGTTTAGCTCCTCAATGTTGGGTCTGGTGATCAGTCCGAACCTGGTTCAGGTTTATATCTTCTGGGAACTGGTGGGGATGTGTTCCTATTTGCTGATCGGCTTTTGGTTCGATCGCAAACCGGCAGCAGATGCTTGTCAAAAAGCCTTTGTCACCAACCGCGTTGGCGACTTTGGTCTGCTGTTGGGGATGTTGGGCTTATATTGGGCCACGGATAGTTTTGATTTTCAAATCATGGGCGATCGCCTGGAAGATCTCGTCCAATCCGGGGCGATCGGTGCAGGAGTCGCGGCCCTCTTAGCCGTCTTGGTCTTTCTCGGACCCGTTGCCAAATCCGCTCAATTCCCCCTCCACGTCTGGCTACCGGACGCCATGGAAGGCCCCACCCCCATCTCGGCTTTAATCCACGCCGCCACGATGGTGGCTGCTGGAGTCTTCTTAATCGCCCGGATGTATCCCGTCTTTGAACATATCCCCAGCGCAATGACCGTCATCGCCTGGACCGGATGCTTCACCGCCTTCCTGGGGGCCACCATCGCCCTTACCCAAACCGACATCAAAAAAGGGTTAGCCTACTCCACCATGTCCCAACTGGGTTACATGGTCATGGCAATGGGTATCGGGGCCTACAGCGCCGGACTCTTTCACCTCATGACCCATGCCTACTTCAAAGCCATGCTGTTTCTCGGGTCTGGATCCGTGATTCATGGTATGGAAGAAGTGGTCGGTCATGACCCCACCCTGGCCCAAGATATGCGGTTAATGGGTGGACTGCGGAAATTTATGCCGATTACCGCAGCTACCTTCGCAGTCGGCACCCTTGCGATATGCGGCATCCCACCCTTTGCTGGATTCTGGTCCAAAGACGAAATCCTCGGGGCCGCCTTTGAAGCCAATCCTGCCCTCTGGGGCGTCGGCTGGCTAACTGCCGGGATGACCGCCTTCTATATGTTCCGGATGTACTTCCTAACCTTTGAAGGACCCTTCCGAGGCAACGACACCGAGATTCGTCACGAACTCAAAACCGAAGCCGAAGCTGGGGAACCCATCCTCGCCTTTGGTCCGGGAGCAATGGACCCTCGGGAACTGGAAGCCAGTCACGATGACCACTCTCACGGTCATCACAGCGAATATCCCCATGAGTCCCCTTTGAGTATGACCTTCCCCTTGATGGCCCTGGCCGTGCCTTCGGCCCTGCTGGGGTTGGTGGGGACTCCCTTTGCCAATTACTTTGAGGCATTTATTCACCCTCCCAGTGAATCCATGCTGGAAATTGCCGAACACGCCGAAGAATTCAACCTCACCGAATTTTTGGTGATGGGCGGTAGTTCCGTGGGAATTGCGTTGCTGGGGATTACCTTGGCATCCTTGATGTACTTGAGTCGGAAAATCGACGCAGGGGCGATCGCCTCTCAAATCAAACCCCTCTACTTGCTCTCCCGCAAGAAATGGTACTTTGACGAAATCTACAACTCCCTGTTTGTCCTCGGTTCTCGCCGGTTAGCCCGACAGGTGATGGAAGTGGATTATCGCGTCGTTGATGGGGCCGTCAACCTCACCGGGTTGATTACCGTCATCAGTGGCGAAGGACTCAAATACTTTGAAAACGGTCGCGCCCAATTCTACGCCTTGATCGTCTTTGTGGCGGTTCTCGGCTTAGTCATTCTCTCCGGCGTGACTTAACC
>CAYUEH010000700.1:0-3051 GCA_964442465.1 uncultured Laspinema sp.
CCAGAGGAATAAATGTTTATTTAACGGGGGAAGCCAGAGGAATAAATGTTTAATTTCTGGGGGGCTTTTTAGAATTTTGCAATAAGTCTATTAAGCCACCTCAGAAGTAACTGCTACAGGAGACAACGCCTCCTGACGTTGAAATTCTATGAGTTGAGCTTCAATTTCATCCCGGACAATTTGACGATATTCCAGAAAATGTTCGTTATGAGCGCAAACCGTGAGATAGGCTTCCCAAACCGATGGATTTTGCCTCATAACACTAAACAAATGATGCCAGAATTTCCAGCGAGTTTTCCGTTTAATCCCTTGTCGCCAAATGATAATTCCTAGCGCCCGTAAATCCACCAAACTGGGAAATTTAGCCGGTGGTTTACATTTGGGTGCACCTAACTTGAGAAAGCAGCGATAGGTGCGATCGAGAAAAACTTCCGGGTCATAAAGTTGCCAAAACGCCTCAATATATTCTTGGGCAATATCCGTAATTGGACGAGTCGGCACAAAGTTCATTAACGTGCTTTGATTAATATCTTGGCGACTATTCACCCGCAAGCGGCCCTCTTTTTCCAGACGATGCCAGAGAGCCGTATTCGGCAACGCTTGCAGCATTCCGAACATCGCCGTCGGAATCGCTGCCTCTTCTACAAACTTAACAATCCGGGAACTAGCGCCTTTTTTCTCCCCATCAAAACCAATAATAAATCCCGCCATCGGACGTAAGCCCGCATGAATGATTGTATCAACAGATTCGGTTAAAGAACTCCGGGTATTTTGGAATTTTTTAGTCATTGATAAACTGTCTTCATCGGGAGTTTCAATCCCTAAAAACACCGCATCAAAATTACAATCTACCATCAAATCCATTAAGTCAGTATCGGCAGCTAAATCAATGGATGCCTCGGTATTAAATCGGAAAGGATACTGATGTTCCGCTTGCCAAACTTTCAACGCTTGCAGCAATAAGCGGACATTGCGTTTGTTGCCGATAAAATTATCATCCACCATAAAGACACTGCGCCGCCATCCCAACTCATAGAGGAAATCTAATTCAGCTAATAATTGCTCTGGTGTTTTGGTCCGGGGTTTGCGACCATAGAGGACAATAATATCACAAAATTCACATTGGAATGGACAACCCCGAGAAAATTGAACCGACATCGAATCATAAGCATCTAATTCGAGTAAGTCATAGCGGGGAACGGGAGTTTCGCTGACATCGGGTTTTTCCAGAGTCCGAAAAACCCCCTGAGTTTCGCCCTTTTCCAAAGCATCGATAAACATTGGCAGGGTGATTTCCCCTTCATCTAAAATCATAAAATCCGGGTTCGCCACGGCCACTTCATCAGGAACCGAAGTCGGGTAAGGTCCACCCACGGCGACGGATTTACCGCGCCGTTTTGCCTCACGAATTTGGTCAAGCAAATCTTGTTTTTGAACAATCATCGCCGAGAAAATCACCAATTCCGCCCAATCCCACTCCGCTTCCGTCACGGGACGAATATTGCGGTCTACCAGTTTAAAGTCCCAGCTTTGTGGTAAAATTGCAGCCACCGTGATTAATCCCAAGGGGGGTAACAAGACTTGGCGATCGACCAATTCTAAAATCTTGTTGTAAGACCAAAACGTTGGAGGAAACAGGGGATACACGAGTAAAGTTCGCACTATCTAGCACTCCTTATCGAAGGTTTCATGGTCCGTGGTCTTGATTGTAACGATTTTCTCGAACTTTGTCCGTGCGATCGCCGGCTGATCCGCAAATTCCTCCGCTAAATCCCCTGTTAAACGTCCCGACTGAAGTCGTTATCCCCTGTTGAACATCCCGACTTCAGTAGACCGATCGCCAAAAAAAAATCTATATTAGACTTCTTGCAAAATTCTTTAACGCACCCCGTTAAATCAACATTTATTCCCCTGGCTTCCCCCGTTAAATAAACATTAGACCTCTTGCAAAATACCGGATTGATCCCCCCAACCCCCCTTAAGAAGGGGGGCTTTTTAGAATTTTGCAAGAGGTCTATTTATTCCCCTGGATTCCCCTGTTAAATCAACATTTATTCCTCTGGCTTCCCCCAGTAAATAAACATTTATTCCTCTGGCTTCCCCCGTTAAATAAACATTTATTCCTCTGGCTTCCCCCTTAAGAAGGGGGACGGTCGGGGGATAATCAGGGGGACGGTCGGGGGATAATCAGGGGGACGGTCGGGGGATCAATCCTTTTTTTGCAAGAGGTCTAATCACCTTGGCTGCTATGTCTGTCAAGGTTTTAGAATATTCTATACTCTCCTATGTTACCGGCGGAAGGTAGGCTGAAGGAGTCACTACGAACGTTTGTAGTAACCCCTTTAGGAGTTTCTTTAAGATCACCGGCGAGAAGGAGTCACTACGAAGGTTTGTAATTTCCTTTTTTGGTAAAGTTCACTAACTCCTCCCCACTGCATCGGCAATATTTCCCAATCCATTCTCCTCTAACTTCTGCACCAATCCTTCTAAAACTCGCCGAACCATCCAGGGTCCTTCGTAAATTAAACCTGTGTAAATTTCTAACAAACAAGCACCTGCCGTTATCTTTTCCCAAGCATCTTCGGCAGTGAAAATTCCCCCAGTTCCGATGATTGGCATTTGTCCTTGGGTTTGTTGATGAATATAGCGGATAATTTCAGTCGATCGCCCTCTTAATGGTGCACCACTCAATCCTCCCGCTTCTTCCGTAACCGGGTTTCCCGTTAACTTAATGGTTTGAGTTTTTAATCCATCCCGGCGAATCGTCGTATTCGTGGCAATCATCCCCGCCAGTTGATAGGTTTGAGCCACGGTTATCGCCTCAGAAATCGCTTCCCATTCCAAATCTGGGGCAATTTTAACTAATATCGGCTTAACCCCTTGATTCTCCTGTTGCAAGGCATCTAAAATCTCCGCCAGTTGTTTCCCTTCTTGCAGCGATCGCAATCCTGGGGTATTCGGTGAAGACACATTCACCACAAAATAATCCCCGAACTCTTTCAACAGCCGAAAACTGCCTAAATAATCCCCAGGTGCTTCTTCTAAAGGCGT
>CAYUEH010000701.1:0-3043 GCA_964442465.1 uncultured Laspinema sp.
AGAGCTTAGTCAGGAATCCTACAGCAAAAGTTTAACAGGTAATCAACAAGTTTTCGCCCCATCCATGCCATACGAACCGCTACATCACAAATATCGCCCCCAAACCTTTGCGGATTTGGTGGGACAAGAGGCGATCGCCACCACCCTAACCAATGCGATTCGCCAAAATAGAATCGCACCCGCCTATTTATTTACCGGACCCCGAGGCACCGGCAAAACGTCCAGCGCCCGGATTCTCGCCAAATCCCTCAACTGCCTCAACTCCAACGGTCCCACCGAGACCCCCTGCGGCGAATGCGAAGTCTGTCGCACCATTGCTAGAGGCACTTCATTAGACACCATTGAGATTGACGCCGCCAGTAATACCGGGGTTGATAACATCCGTGAACTCATCGAACGAGTACAATTTTCACCTGTACAAAGTCGCTTCAAAGTGTACATCGTCGATGAAGTTCATATGTTAAGCACGGCGGCTTTCAACGCACTTTTAAAAACTTTAGAAGAACCACCCGATCGCGTGGTGTTTGTCTTAGCCACAACCGACCCTCAACGAGTTTTACCCACGATTATTTCTCGCTGTCAGCGATTTGATTTTCGTCGGATTCCTGTGGCTTCAATGGTTCAGCATTTGAAGCATATTGCAGGCAATGAAACCATTAATATCAGCGATGAAGCGGTTTTGACCGTGGCTCAAATTGCTCAGGGGGGACTCAGGGATGCAGAAAGTCTCCTGGATCAGCTTTCGTTATTGGAAGAACAGGTTACCGTAGAGCGGGTTTGGGATTTGGTGGGGTCGGTCCCGGAGCGAGATTTGATTCAGTTGTTAGAGGCGATCGCCGCCGATAATCCAGAACAAGTCCTGGATAAAGCCCGAGAATTGATGAATCGGGGTCGAGAACCCCTGATTGTTTTACAAAATTTGGCCGGGTTTTATCGGGATTTATTAATTGCTAACACCGCCCCCAATCGTCCCGATTTAGTCGCCGTTACCCCTCCAACTTGGCAACAGTTATGTGCCGTGGCTCAAGCATGGGAAATGCCGACTATTTTAGCCGGACAACAACATTTACGCACCAGCGAAGCGCAAATTAAAAATACCACTCAGCCTCGCTTATGGTTAGAAGTGACTCTGTTGGGATTATTACCTTCTGCTTTAATTACGCCAACTCAGGGAAGGCAAGAAACATTCAGTCGAGGGGGTGGGAATAATGTGGCATCACCGGGGAGAAGCGCTTCACGTCCTCCCTATGTTGAGAATGTCCCTCAGTCTCCCCCAGTACAGGGGAGGAACGCAGGGAGTTCCGTTGGCGCTGCCTCTCCCCAGGAGAATCGCCAAGCGCCTCCCCCGGAAAATCGCCCGGTTTCTCCTCCGCCATCAGCACCGAGTCAGGAGTCTGGGAACCGGGAACCGGCGACTGTAGAACCGAGTGGCAACCTGGAACAAACCTGGCAAACCTTGATGGAATACCTGTCTCTGGGAAGCAAAGCGCTGTTGCAGCAACATGGACGGCTGATTGGGTTGAGTAACAATCAAGCTCAGATTGCGATTCGCTCACCGAACCTGTTTAAGATGGCTCAGAGCAAAGTTTCCGACGTGGAAGCTGCCTTTTTTAAGGCGTTTAATATCCGAGTCAAAGTGGTGATTCAGGTGTCTGGGGAGGGACCGCCTCCGGCTTCGGCTGCGATCGCCCCGAGTCATTCAGAACCCCCCTCCGCAAGGATGGAGCCACCGCCGATTCCGATGGGCAATGGACAGGCCAACTCCACCCCACAAAGCCCCGTCAATCGCGAAAATTCACCCCCTCAATCCCCCCCTCAAAACCCCCGAATTGAAACGGGTAACGGGCTAGAAAACCGCCCTCCGGTGTCCGTTGGAGCGAATGGAAGACGGGATATTCCCCAGGATGAGCAAACCGATGATGATGAAGTGATGCGGGCTGCTCAACGATTTAGCAACCATTTTAATGGGAAATTAATCAGCCTTCCAGATGATCCAGAGGTACAGCCTAGGAGTCGGGCAGTTGAGGCAGAATTTAGCCATACCTGGGATGTGCAGAACCCGAGTTCTGAGGAGGAAATTGGGGAGGTTGTAGAGAGTCCCAATGATGTGGATATCGAGGATGATCCGTTTGGGGGGTTGGATTTTTGAGGGGATAGGATTTATGCCTGTTTTCCCAGCAAACCCTCAATGTAGGGGCGATTCGGGAATCGCCCCAAATGGGCGGGAATGGGTGGGAGGGAGAATAGACTTCTTGCAAACATCCGGATTGATCCCCCCAACCCCCCTTAAGAAGGGGGGCTTAAGAGAATTTTGCCAGAAATCTAAATTAAGCGGGTAACTCGCCGCTGCCTTGATGAACGGTTTTCACCCATTTGAGTTGTTTGGGACGGACCGAAATCCGTAGGGTGATGCTAGAAATTACCACCACCCAGTGCAGGAGGTAAATGATACCGCGCACAGTTTCGATGAGGGTCTCGACAGGTGATTTGGGTCGAGATTTGGCGATTTGGGCGGTTTGTCGCTCAATGCGCCGGAGCCCGGTAAACATTCCCACCAGGGAAAGACTCATGGCAAGGGTGGTTAAGGGGCTGTAAATCGGGAAATGTTTGAAGCCGATCGCCAGGATTAAATCGGGGATGGCGGCTGCCGGGAGGAAATATTGGATAATCCAAAAGGCCAACATATCCCAGGATTTGGAGTTGGGGAGGCGATCGCTGAAAATTAGCCGCCAATAGTCTAAATAGCGCTGATATCCCCCTTCTCCCCAGCGATTGCGTTGATGCCAGAGGGCCAAAGGACGAGTCACGCCCTCTTCTTTCACCGGGACGGTGATAAATTGGACATCCCAACGGTCCAAATGCAGCCGCATGGTCAAATCTAGGTCATCGGTGATGGTTTCTTCGTTGAATCCGCCACAGCGATCGAGGGCTTGACGGCGGATGAATTGACCATTCCCGCGCAGTTCCCCAATGCCACCGAGGGCGATACGTTGCTGTTGGAAATAGCTATCTAAAGCCATTTCTGCCACTTGTCCCTTGGTCC
>CAYUEH010000702.1:0-3030 GCA_964442465.1 uncultured Laspinema sp.
TTTTCGATTAGCAGAAATTCGCGAAAAACTTAGTCAAATTTCCCAGAAGGATATCAGTAGCCATCCCCGGAGTTAGTTTAATGAAATTAATGGAAACGAATCTTCCTGGATGCTATATCATCCAGCCCAAGGTATTTCTAGATGAAAGGGGCAGTTTTGTCAAAACTTTTCACCAGGAAATATTTGCCCAGCATAAATTAGAAACCAAGTATGTTGAGGAAATCTATTCCATTTCTCATCAAAATGTTTTAAGGGGTTTGCATTTTCAAATACCCCCTCATCAGCATACGAAGCTGGTTTATTGTCTTTTTGGTCGAGTCATTGATGCCGTGGTCGATTTGCGGGTGGGTTCTCCTACTTACGGAGAATCCGAAACCTTCGAGTTAAGCCAGGAAAACGCTCGCGTGGTTTATATCCCAGCCGGTTTCGCTCATGGTTTTTATGCGACTACCGAGAAGGCTATTATGGTTTATAATCTTTCCAGGGTTTATGCCCCCGACTATGATGCCGGGATACGCTGGGATTCAGTAGGGATTTCGTGGCCCCTTGGTAGGGCTAACCCGATTATTTCGGAGCGCGATCGCGCATTTTTGCCTTTTTCTGAGTTTAAAAGTCCCTTTATTTATGAGTAAAACTTGGTTTCAGAAACCAAGTTTCCAGCCTTTTTTTAAGAAAAATAGACCATGAAAAAAACGGTTTTAGTCACGGGTGCAACAGGTTTCATCGGTAGTCAATTAGTGAAACACCTGATTGAGCATAATTATCAAGTTATTATTCTCAAGCGGAGTTTTTCCGACCCTAAAAGAATTCAGGATTGCCTGTCACAGATAACCGCTTATGACATCGATCGCTGTCACATAGAAAAACCGTTTCAGGACTTTGGGAAAATTGATGCAGTCGTTCACACGGCAACGGCTACTGGTCGCTTTAAGGAGAGTCTTATAGATATATTTGAGACGAATACTGAATTTCCTTTAAATTTATTAAAAGTAGCTAAAGATTACCAAACCACAATTTTTATCAACACGGATACTTATGTGAATAAAAGCAATATTCCCTATCAAGAATTAGGGAGCTACTCTCTTTCCAAGAAGCATTTCCAGCAGTGGGGAGAACAAATTGCTTTAAGTCATCATAATATAGAGTTTCTCAATGTTAGATTAGAGTATGTTTTCGGTGTAGGAGATTATCGAAACAAACTAATACCATTAGCGATCGAGCAGTTTTTAAGCAATGCCGCTGAGTTAAAATTTACTTCTGGGGAACAGCAACGAGATTTTATTCATGTTGAGGATGTAGTTTCTGCCTATCATTTGCTACTGGAAAAAGCATCCAAACCGTCACAATATTATCAAGAATATGAAGTGGGAACAGGTCAAGCAATTTCCTTGCGACAACTTATAGAAATTCTGAAAGATATGATGCAAGTTCAAACAGAATTAAATTTTGGAGCGTTACCTCAACGTCCGGGTGAAATTATGTTTTCTCAGGCTGACACTACAGCGATGGAAGAAATTGGCTGGCATCCGGCCAAAAGTTTAAAAGAACGTTTGATGCAAACGATTGAAGGCGAACAAATACTTAAAGAGCAAGCGGGCTGAGGAGATCCCCCCTAACTTCCTTGAAAAGGGGGGAACTGGATCGCTATTTTTAAAATATCACCACGTTTCTGGTAAAATATTACCATTGTCCGACTTTATTGAAAAAAACAATGACTCAATCGACTTCCTACTCTAAAGAAATTACCAAATGCCGAGTTTGCGGCAACGAAAAACTTACCCCTGTTTTAAGTCTGGGCAATCAACCCCTGAGTGGAGTTTTTCCATCAATTGACTCTCCCGATCCATCGACTTCTCCTTTAGATTTAGTCCTTTGTGATGGCGATGAATCGGTCTGTCGAACCCTGCAACTCAAACACAGTGCTAATGTGTCTGAGATGTACGGGACTACCTACGGTTATCGTTCAGCAACGAGTCGGACGATGCGGGCTCACTTACAAGGCATTGTTACAGAACTTGTGGAACGGGTGCAACCCAATCCTGGGGATGTAGTTTTAGATATCGGTTGCAATGATGGTACTTTGCTGAACTTTTATCGCGATCGCCACCTAACTCGCATCGGTATGGATCCATCTAGTAAAAAATTTGCCGATAATTTTGATGCAGATATTCAAGTGATCTATGATTTCTTCTCTGCTGATGGCGTAAGAGAAATGGTGGGCAACCAGAAATGTAAGATCGTTACTTCCATTGCCATGTTTTATGACCTGGAAGAACCGATAGACTTCATGAGTCAAATTCATTCTATTTTAGCGCCAGATGGGGTGTGGGCTTTTGAACTTTCCTATATGCCCCTGATGTTGACCAATCTGACTTACGACCAAATTTGCCACGAACATTTAACTTACCTGGGTTTGCAGCAAATTCAATGGATGGCCGAACGGGCTAATCTCAAAATACTTGATGTTAGCTTGAATTTTGTTAATGGTGGTAGTTTTCGGATTATAGCCGCCCGCAAGGATAATCCCATGACCCCCAACTATGAGGCGATCGAAAAACTTCTCGATGCCGAACAGCCCCTTGCAACAATGGCTCCTTTTGAGCGATTCCACAATCGGATCGTTCAACATCGGGATGAGGTACGAGCATTTTTTGATATGATGCGATCGTCCGGTAAAAAAGTCTATGGATATGGAGCTTCGACTAAAGGAAATATTGTTTTGAACTATTGCGGCATTACCCCACAAGATTTGATAGCGATTAGCGACCTTCAACCTCAAAAAGATGGTTTGGTTACGCCAGGAACGCGCATTCCCATTGTCACCCACGAAAAGCTACGGGCAGCACGTCCAGATTATGCTCTGGTGTTGATTTGGCATTTTCGCCGCGAAGTAATTGAGGATGAGATTAACTACTTGGAGAGAGGTGGAAATTTGGTATTCGATCTACCGCGTCCCCATACTGTTAATCGGGAAAATTATCACCATTATTTGAATGCTTCCTTTGAAGACCTCGCTTTTTGTCTGTAAAA
>CAYUEH010000703.1:0-3022 GCA_964442465.1 uncultured Laspinema sp.
AGTCTAGAAACAAATAGCCCGAAAGATAGTAACAGATTCCCTGCTATTACCTTTCGGGCTTTTATCCCGCCGTGTAACCAACAACTGCTTCTAAAATCTGAACGTAAACTTTAGAAACAGAACCACTCCGAGGTTGACTCAATTCTTTTGAATCCCGGTTTAAATTCGTCAATTCAAATCAGAATCCAATTAAAGATTAAGTTCTCTGCTTTACCGTTAGCAACAGTTTTTTATTCTGCAATGCTTTCTATTTAATAAGTTTTAGCAGAAGTCAGAAGGTAAAACTGTATTGAAAGTTACCGTTAACTGAATTTATGGAAAAATTTTACAAAATCACTCGGGATGGGGGCGGCTTCCCTGGGAACGGGTCATTTCAAAGAGTTGGGCGGCGTTGGGGCCTAGGAATCCTTGAAAGAGTTGAGGATGTCCCGGGGTGGGTTCGATCGCAAATCGTTGGGCGATTTCATAATAGGCATAGGTCCAGGGAATTTGCTGAAAAGGACCCCCGGGCTGACTGCGGATGGTGACGGATTCCTGTACTGCCTGGGTGGCGGTTTGGCGTAATCCGACTTCGGCAGTCCCTTCGATTTCCGCTTTCATGGGAACACCTCTTTCCCGGAGTGCTTGGGCGGTGGTTTCGATATCGGGGTAGGCAGGGGTATTTTGGCGGTTGACATAGCCGGTAAAATGGTTGACGGCATAGCCATGCAGCAAGACCCAGGCCCCATACTGACTCACGGCATTGACCTGTTCCAGGTGCGATCGCAAAGGAGGCATCCAGGGACGAACAAATAGGGATTTGAGTCGATGGACCCGAATGTGAGGGTCCGTGGGTTGAGCGTCCATCGCCCCTAGGTCTTTAATAGCCGATTGGCACTCTAATAACCCCTCGATATCTAACCCGGTTTGCACTGTGGTTTCCAGGGGCGATCGCACCTCCGATGGCAACCGATCCACCATTAACTCACTGATAAACAGTTTCGGCAAATCAAACTCATCCTGTTGGGGATGGCGATAGTGACGGGCATAGAGGTGTTGCGAGGGGAAAGATAACTCTCCCATGCCCACATACCCCAACCCCTCCAGAAGCGGTTCTAAGTGAGAAATGCCTAAATTCACCGTTCCGATCGCCGTGTCAATGGAGAGGGCCAGGGACCGAAAGGCAATATGATCATTGGCAACCGTTCCCCCCGCTTCAGAAATGGCCGCCTCGTAAATTCGGGCGTAGGGAACCCGGTGACTGTAATCTAGCCAGAGTTGATGCCATAGCGCTTGGGCGATTAATGCGGATTTCATGGGAAGATCTCCGGAAATTGTGAGATAAACAGGAGAGGCGACTGGCCTCGGGCGTCGGTAGAATAGGGGGAAGACAAACCAGGTTTATGCAAGAAAATTTGGCGCAACCTCCTAAATGTAGGGCGATTCTCGAATCGCCCCTACATGAGGTAATGCGTAAGTCCTCCCCATGCAGAAACCCCAAGGTGTTGTTATCCTGTTGTCAACAGTTGGGCCAAACAGGTATCGAGAATCTCTAACGCCACCTGAATTTGTTCAGCATCAACCACCAACGGGGGACAGAAGCGGATAGCAGATTTGCCACAGCCGATGAGTAACAGTCCGTGATAGAATGCCTCATCAATGGCGCGATCGCGTAAGGACGGGTCGAAATCCCCGGATTCATCGAGTAAATCCACCGCCACCATTAACCCTTTCCCTCGCGGTTGTGAGAGTTGGGGATAGCGCTGGGCTAATTGGCTCAACCCTGACTGTAATAACTCACCCATCTCGGTGGCATTGGCGATCAGCCCTTGAGTGAGAAGCTGTAACGTTGCATTCGCGGCAGCACAAGCCACCGGATTCCCGCCAAAGGTGGTGGCGTGAGAACCGGGGGGCCATGTCATCAGTTCCGGACGAGCGAGAATTGCCCCGAGGGGTAATCCACTGGCAATCCCTTTCGCCAGAGTAATGATATCGGGCATGACATTCCAATGTTCCACGGCGAACAACTTGCCCGTGCGACCCATGCCTGATTGTACTTCATCCACCACCATCAAACAGTGATGGCGAGTGCAAATCTCCCGAATTCGGGCCAGGAATCCCTCTTCTGGAACCAGATACCCGCCTTCCCCTTGAATCGGTTCGACGACGACTGCCGCCAATTCCTCCGGGGGTAACACGGTTTTAAACAGTTGAAACTCCAGATAATCTAAGCTGGCATGGGTGCCGTAGGGAATATGGGTGATTCCGGGTAACAATGGCCCAAATCCTTGCCGTTGGACTGCTTTTGAACCCGTGAGGGACATGGCCCCAAAGGTGCGCCCGTGGAATGCTCCCAGAAAGGCTACAATTTGAGACTTGCCCGTAGCATAGCGGGCTAATTTGAGCGCCCCTTCGTTGGATTCCGCCCCGGAATTGCTGAAAAAGACCTTGGCACCGTCGGGAAATGGGGCGAGTTGGGCCAACTGTTCCGCCAGTTCCACCATCGGTTCATAGTAAAAATCGGTCCCGGACATATGAAGCAACTGGGCTGCTTGAGCTTGGATGGCTTGCACCACCACAGGATGAGCGTGTCCGGTGGCGGTGACGGCGATGCCTGCGGTAAAGTCGAGGAAGACATTGCCATCCACATCAAGGATCGAGCAGCCCTCTCCTCGGGCTACGACTAGGGGGTATCCCCGGGTATAGGAGGGAGAGGTGACGGCGCGATCGCGCTGGACCAGTTCTTGGGCGCGCGGTCCCGGTAAGGGGGTGACCAGATGGGGCCTTTGAGGTAAAGATGGGCCCGTTAACTTTTCATCCATCGCCATTCCACTTTTCCGATTTACTAATGTCTACTCGACGCGATTCTAATGTAATTACAGTGGACTGGGTAGGCAGTGGAGTGGACCTCGGAGCAATTTGAGGAGAAAATAGAATCGACTCACCCTAAGTATCTTTACGGGTTCACTCCGGTTTAACTGGGTTTTAGGGATTTCCATAAAAAAAGTGGGGCATTAGAAGTTTTGCAGAATTGGAAAAGCCG
>CAYUEH010000704.1:0-3022 GCA_964442465.1 uncultured Laspinema sp.
TCACAATCGGAACTTGACTTCCGGTGTTGCGAAGACGTAAACAGAGGTCTAATCCCGAGAGTCCGGGCAGCATCCAATCTAAAATTAATAAGTCCGGTTGAGACTCGCGGGCGATGCGGAGTCCATCCAATCCATTCTGGGCAACGGTTACCTGATATCCCTCCAGGGTGAGTTCGTCGGCAATGAATTGGGCGAGTTTAGGGTCATCTTCAATGAGGAGAATGCGATCGCTCATAACTGTGGTTTCCAGATGGGTAAGGCGATGGTAAAAATAGTACCTTCTCCGGGTTTCGATCGCAGGGTAATCCTTCCCTCCATGCCTTCGATTAGACTTTTGGCGATCGCTAACCCCAACCCCGTCCCATCTCGCGATCGGGTCATGGATTCATCCACCCGATAAAACCGCTCAAAAATCCGATGTTGGTGTTGGAGGGGAATGCCAATGCCGCGATCGCAGACATGAATCATCGTATAGTCTTCATTCTTTTCTAAGCGTAAATCCACTGGCTGTTCTGGACCGGAATACTTAATCGCATTATCCACTAAATTAATCAAAACCTGTTGCAGGCGATCGCAATCGGCACAGGCAACCACCTCATCCTCCGTGGACATTAGGGTAACTGGACGATTGCTGACTTTTTGGCTCATTAATGCCACTTCTGCCACCAAGGTATTCAGAATCACTGGATTCAGTCGAAAGTGCAAATTCCCACTATCTGCCCGCGCTAAATCCAATAAATCCTGTAACATCCGAATGGTCCGTTCGGTTTCTGCACTGGCGGTTTCTAATGCCTGTTGTTGATAAGGACTTAAATTGGTACTGCGGCGCAATAAACTTTGGAGATACCCCATCACTACGGTTAAGGGCGTCCGTAATTCGTGGGAAACATTCCCCACAAATTGCCGTTGTTGTTCCCAGGAACTCGATAAGCGAAACAACATTTCATTGAAGGATTGAGCTAATCCTAAAATCTCATCGGGAGCCTGTTGAAGTTGGAGTTTTGCGGCACTTAAATCATCGGCAGAAACGGCACTCGCTACTCGGCTCATCTGCTCTAAAGGCTGTAGGGCATTCCGAATTCGGCCTTGCATGGAGAGGGTTAACATTAAAATTGTGAAAATACTCACGATAATTAATTGGCTGCGACCCTCGATTAATTTTCGATGCTCCTGGGTGATATCTTGAGAGAAATAGACCCGACCGACGGGCATTCCGTGAATGGTCAGAGGGCTGCCGCATAATACCCAGTAGCGATCGCCAAAATTAATCACTTGAGGTTTGGCGGGCATTTCTACGACCGAGGCGAGATAAGAGAGTTCTGTGGGGGGAATTCTCATTTGGGGAGACTGGGCGATCGGCTGACCCTCGGGACTGTTGACCCAGACGAATAATTCCGGGGTGGAAACTTTATTGATGGTTTGTTCTAATCCGGTTTGGACTGAAGTGTCTTCACTATAAAATGCCACTTGGTCTGGGAAGTGCATGGCAATATAATTCAAGGTTTGCTTATTGGCGGCAATCAGGTGTTGTTCCATGTGCCAACTGGCCCAAAATGCTACACTGCCTAACCCTAAAATTGAGATGCCGACTAATTCTAGGGTGAGGCGAAACTGAAGGGATGCGGTGGAAATTTCCTGGCCGGTGATTGCGTTGATAGCCGCTCGAATCAGGCGTGAGGGGTTCATGAGAGACTGGGGGGTTAGGGAGGAGATTGCAGGCTTAAAAGTTTTTAGCTGTGCCTTGAATTGGGTCAAATTCAAAGCGTTGATAGTAGTCGGTTTCACCATATAAATTAAAACTGATAGTGGGGGAATTGCCGATGGCTTCAATGTGATGAATGGCATCAGGCATGAGGCAGAGAATATCTCCGGGAACGAGTAGCCGATCGCCGACGGGTTGGATGCGATCGGGACTCTCGACTGTGGGCGATCGCTGCCAAAAGGTGTTTTTTTCTGTGCCACTCAGCAACGCCACCAGTCCCCAACAAGCGTGATTATGAATGGGGGATTTCATCCCGGGTGCCCAAGCGACAAGCTGCACGGTGAGGGGAAATAAGGGTTCATCATATAACATTAAGACTTCCCAGCCGGTTTGGGGGTCGGGTTCAATCGGCAGGATTTCCAGCCAACTGGCATGATTGAGCAATTTACGCACCAGGGGGGAAATCGCTGCCAGTCGGAGGCGATCGTCTGGGATGTTTTCTAGGATATCTTCGAGTTCGGTCAAAAACCGATACAGGCGATAGGGACGGTTTAACCCTTCCGGGGAATTGGACATTTCAGAACCCTTACCCTGTCGCTCATTTGTGACTAACCAGCTTTGTTTCTGCATAGCAAATTCCCCTGATGTTGAATCCCGGAACGGGGTTAGGGGTTCATATCAAACCCATCCGGTTTGTGTTTACTGTATTAGAACGGGCTGACCTTGAGATGAGTTGTTCCTAATGATTAGATGAATTTTTGCTGAAGACTCTCAGACAAAACTTACGCATTTGGGGAGGGCAGGCCCTAAATGTAGAGGCGATTCGAGAATCGCCTCTACATTTAGGGGTCAATGTTATAGATTGCGTAAGTCTTGTCAGAAAATTAGTGGGTATCGGGGGCCAGATTCCCCTCGTCTGATCTATGTTTCCAGGTTTTAACTAGGCTTCAGGTGTTCCTCATCTGGCACTCATCTGGTTGGAATTGAATGGGACTAATCTTAACCGGACTTAAGCACTGTAACCCAAAAAACGGGTCAATCCTATCCAAATTTCGGTGAGGTATTTCCAGAAAAAAAGTTCTGCATTAGAAGTTTTGCAGACTTGGAAAAGCCCCCCTTATTAAGGGGGGTTGGGGGGATCTCTTCTAAAAGATTTTGAAGAGTTTATTGTTTGGAGTTCCCTGAGAAAACCATAAGTTTTCTCACCATCCCGGTTTTTGGGCAGAAGTCTTCCTTAAAAAAGGCGACATTAAGGCTTGAGTTTTTTTTACGGATTCCAATTAATTGAGGCAACCTGAAATGAAACTTCAATATTTGTCT
>CAYUEH010000705.1:0-3021 GCA_964442465.1 uncultured Laspinema sp.
TTTGTCTATCCGTTATTTTTACCGTTTTTGTATTATTTCTTGCGTCAAAACAGTCTAGCAACTGGGATATTTATTGCCTTGCTCGGACTGTTTTACCCGCAATATGTGTTGATTGTGGCTGTAATTTTACTGATGCAAGCTATAACTTACCCATCGAAACAACTCAACTTTACCGCTAAAACTTTTCCAGAAATTACGCAGGTTGAAATAGGCCATCCTAAATGTAGAGGCGATTCGCGAATCGCCTCTACATTTAGGGGTGATTCTCAAAGTCGGCGTAATTACTGTTTTAAATTCTTGGGCAGTAATTTAATGATTGCTGGGTTTATTTTATTGATTTATGCCCTGACTAGCTCAGAATTTGGTCCGACGATTTCGGCTTCGCAAGCGCGAGAATTGCCGGAATTTCTACCGGGAGGAAGAAGCCAATTTTTTATGGATGATCCTTGGGGTTTTTGGTTTCATGGGCGCAGTGGGATTGCCCTTTCTGCTATTTTAACTCCGGTGTTCATGGCCTTAGGCTTTTTGTTGCCAATTTTGCTCAAATTTCCCCCGGTATTTACTTTAGTTCCCTCGGTTTCCTCGCGTATCCGCATTTTATTAGAGATTGTCATTGCCGCTTTGTTGATGTTTTTTGCAGCCCATGTATTGCTGTTTAAACTCCATTTGCCGAGTCGCTATACTCAGCATAGTTTGCGCATGGTGATGGCATGGGCGGCTGCGATCGCCTTCACTATTCTACTCGATGCTCTCTGGAGATGGGGACAATCGGTTCCTCAAAAAATCACGGTAGGAATCATTTCTGCTGGGTTGACGATCGCCTTTCTATTTTATCCTCAGTTGGCGATGAACAATTTTCCCTGGACTTCTTATCAACGGGGAGAACAACCTGAACTTTATGCCTTCTTGCAACAACAACCCACCGATATTTTGATTGCTTCCCTAGCAGAAGAAGCCAATAATTTACCCACTTTTGCGCATCGTTCGATTTTGGCTGCCCGAGAATATGCTATTCCCTACCATTGGGGTTACTATGAACGGTTTAGAAATCGCCTCCACCGGATGATTCAAGCGCAATATAGTCCCAATTTCCGGGATGTAGTAAACTTTTTGGAAGAAGAAGGGGTGGATTGGTGGTTGATTGAAAAAGGGGCGTTTACTCCGGGGTATTTATCTTACAATCGGTGGTTAAACCCCTATGCCGTCACCCAGGAGGCGATCGCCAATCTGGAAGCGGGCATTCAACCGGCGATCGCCACCCTGATGACCCAGTGTTCGGGGTTTGAAACGGCTGAGTTTGCTGTATTATCAGCGAGTTGTATTTTAAACGTTCAGGATTAAGGATGAAAACTCCCCAACTTTATTGGAATAGTCTACGAGTATTGGTGGCGTTAGTTCTGGTTATTGGTCTATTTTTCAGGTTTTATCATTTAGACCAAAAAATTTACTGGATTGATGAAGTTCATACCTCTTTGCGAGTGGCAGGATACCGAAAATCCAATTTTAATCAACAACTTCCCACCGGGGAATCGCTGACGATCGCCCAGTTGCATGAGTTTCAAACTCTCTCCCCAGAACGGGGGTGGGGAGATACCCTTAATGCCTTGGCTGAAAATGCTGAACACGCTCCCCTTTATTATCTCTTCACCCGCCTCTGGATGGAACTTTTTGGCAATTCCATCACCGTAACTCGTAGCGTGGCAGCGATTTTGAGCCTGTTGGCATTTCCGGCTATTTACTTCCTCAGTTTAGAGCTATTTTCTGCCCCAATGGTCGGCTGGATTGCCCTGTCCTTGGTAGCAGTTTCTCCCTTACATTTGCTCTATGCTCAAGAAGCGAGACAATATAGTTTATGGACGGTGGTCACCTTAGTTTCTGGGTTAGCCTTGTTGCGATCGCTGCGCTTGAAAACCCGAGGCAGTTGGGCCATTTATGCCGGAACTGTTGTCTTAGGCTTCTATTCTCATCTGATTTCAGGATTAGTTTTTTTCGGACATGGATTGTATGTCGGATTTCAGGAAAAATGGAAATGGACTAACTCCTTTAAATCCTATCTAATGGCTTCAGGAATCGGTTTTGCTGCCTTGATTCCCTGGATTGTGGTGTATTTTAAGAATAACAGCCGACTGGGGGGATGGTTGGGACGAGACACGCCTCTGGATGCGTTGGCGAAACGGTGGGTCGTCAATTTGAGTTCAGTCTTTTTTGACCTTCATAGCGTCTATCCTCTGCGGTTTTTTGATGTAGAATTAGGCCAAGATTTCACCCCCTTGGCTTGGGGAAATCTCTGGGGATATGCAGTCATCCCGATTCTCCTGTTGGTGGGATATGCCTTGTGGGTGACGGTTCGCAAAACCCCGAAATCCGTCGGGGGGTTTCTGCTCACATCCATTGCCGCTAATGGCTTGTTTTTGATGCTCTATGATGTGATTTCCGGGGGTCAGAGGTCGGGGATTGCTCGCTATCTTTTCCCCTCCTATTTAGCCCTGCAATTGGCGGTTGCCTATCTATTCGCCAGTCGCCTCCGTCTCGATACTGGCAAAAATCTCCAGCGTCGATTCTGGCAAGTTGCCTATGTGGTCCTGCTGGGGGCCGGTATTGTTTCTTGTGCCGTGAGTGCCTCTGCCGAAACCTGGTGGCATAAATATAGTTGTTATTATGATGTGGAAGTCGCCCAACTGGTCAATCAAGGGCAAAACCCGGTGGTAATCGGAAGTCCCGATCGCCTCAGTCGTCTGATTGCCTTGAGTTATAAACTTAATTCCGATGTGCGCTTTCTTCTTCTCCCTAACAGCGATGGCGTGGAAATCACCGAACCCTCATCCTCCCTATTTTTATTCCGTCCCACTCAGGAGTTGTATCAAGCTATTGAACTCGATCCGCGTTATACTCTCAATCCCCTCCATCCCTTTGGGCATATTTGGAGTATAGAAAAAGCCCTAACCCTAGATGGAGGATGAATTTTGTAGTAACGACTTCAGTCGTTTCTGGAATTGATAGCAGGGGCAATTCACGAATTGC
>CAYUEH010000706.1:0-3019 GCA_964442465.1 uncultured Laspinema sp.
GGACAGCGATCGCCCCCAATCACATGAGAATACCAAATCCAGGCTTCGGGGTTAATCGGTTCGCCGACAGTTCCTAATAATCTCAGGGAAGACAAATCCCGGGCGTTGGGATGTTGGTCCCCCATTTTGATGAAAGACCGAATCGCTGTGGGGGCAGTATAGAAGATGGTGACCCCATATTTTTCGATGACATCCCAGAAACAACCCGGGTTTGAGGGTCGCGGTGCCCCTTCATACATCACCGTGGTTGCACCGTTGGACAAGGGTCCATAGACGATATAACTATGGCCGGTAATCCAACCCACATCAGCGGTACACCAATAGACATCGGTTTCTTGCAGGTCAAAAGTCCATTGCAGGGTGACATGGGTATAAAGGTTGTATCCTGCGGTGGTATGGACGACGCCTTTAGGTTTGCCAGTGGTGCCAGAGGTGTAGAGGATAAATAGCAAGTCCTCGCTATCCATCGGTTCTGCTGGACAGTTGGCAGAGGCGGTGGGTTGCAGTTCATGCCACCACCGATCGCGGTCCGGTGTCATGGCGATTTCTTGTCCCGTCCGTTTGACAACCAGAACGTGCTCAACACTGCTGGCCCCTAGGTCTATAGCTTTATCCACTTGCTCTTTCAGGGCGACAATGGATTCTTTGCGCCATCCCCCATCCGCAGTAATCACCAGTTTTGCTTGGGCATCCACCAGGCGGTCCTTGAGGGATTCGGCGCTAAATCCGCCAAAAATCACCGTATGGGCGGCCCCGATGCGGGCACAGGCCAACATGGCGACTGCTGCTTCAGGAATCATGGGCATATAGATGCCGACCCGATCGCCTTTTTTTACCCCCATCTCTTTAATCACGTTTGCCATTTGGCAGACTTCCCGGTGCAATTGGGCGTAGGTAAGGGTCCGGGAGTCTCCCGGTTCTCCTTCCCAAATCAGGGCCGCTTTATTTTTGCGGTGGGTGGTTAAGTGGCGATCGAGGCAGTTATAGGAAATATTCATCTGACCCCCGACAAACCATTTGGCATTGGGGGGTTGCCAGTCGAGGACTTTATCCCATTTTTTAAACCAATGCAGTTCTTTCTCCGCAAGCTGTTCCCAAAACTGTTCGGGATTGGCGGCAGCTTGGTCATAAAGCGCCTGGTACTCTTCTAAACTCTTGATGCGAGCATTGTTGGAAAATTCCGCTGATGGCGGAAACTGCCGTTTTTCGTTCAGAATTGATTCAATGGTGGATTCGGACATTGTGGTTACAGTCTCTATATTTGGGCTTATTTATTATTTTTGATCTAGAAGGCCACTTATAACCTTGCGATTTTTTAAGCGGGGATTCACCCAGGACCGATGACCGATGACTGGTAACATCGCCTAAACTAGAGGATGGTAAGCGTTAAGGTGAATTGGTCATTGGTGATTTGTCCTGTGTCATTCGGATGAATGAGCAACGACCAAGGACTAACGACAAATAAACCTCTTGCAACATTCTCGATTGATCCCCCCAAACCCCCCTTAAAAAGGGGGGCTTAAGAGATTTAGGCAAGAGGTCCAATGACAAATGACCAATGACAAAGGACAAAGGACAAATAACCTATGACCCTCTATCTCGGCATAGACTTCGGGACTTCCGGTGCTCGTGCAGTGGCGATCGATGACCATGCAGGGATTCAGGCACAGGCGGAGTTTCCCCTGGACCGACAAACCCCGGAACTGTGGCAGGAGGGGTTATTTGCATTACTGGACCAACTTCCGCTGACTGTGCGCCAGTCTATTGGGGCGATCGCCATTGATGGGACATCCTCCACGGTGTTGCTGTGCGATCGCAGTGGGACTCCGGTGGCGGAACCGATTCTCTACAATGATGCCCGGGGAATCACGGTGATGGAAACATTACGGGAAATCGCCCCACCGAATCATCCGGCGATCGGGGCGACTTCCAGTTTGGCCAAGCTGTTATGGTATGCCCGTCATCCCAAATTGTATCCCGATGCCCTGCATCGTGTGGCCACCACGGGTTTATTCTTTTTGCATCAAGCAGATTGGTTGGGGTTTCAACTCCACGGTCAAATTGGCATCAGCGACTATCACAATGCCCTCAAACTAGGGTATGACCCCGAGCATTTATTTTATCCCGAATGGTTGCGACTGGCCTTGCCGCAACTGTTTACCAAGTTTATTCCCTATTTGCCTCATGTGGTCAAACCGGGAACCCCCATCGCCCCGGTAACGGCAGAAATGGGTGCTCTGTTTGGATTGCCAGAGAATTGCGTAATTTGTGCCGGAACGACAGATAGTATTGCCGCATTTTTGGCATCTGGTGCAAGGGAACCGGGAGAGGCGGTGACGTCCCTGGGTTCAACGATGGTGCTCAAACTCCTAAGTCGCGATCGCGTGGATGATGCGCGCTATGGGATTTATAGTCATCGTCTCGGCAATTTATGGCTAACGGGTGGGGCATCGAATACCGGAGGGGCGGTCCTGGGTCAGTTTTTCAGCGATCGGCAACTGGCAGAATTGAGCCAAAGCATTAACCCAAACCTCGAAAGTCCTCTGAAATATTATCCCCTGCTCAAACCCGGGGAACGGTTTCCCTTAAATAATCCCGAACTCCCCCCGCGATTAGAACCCCGTCCCCAGTCCGATGGGGAATTTTTGCATGGATTATTAGAAAGTATAGCCCGGATTGAAGCGCGGGGATATGAACTGTTACAAGAGTTTGGTGCCACGGGACTCAAGCGAGTTTACACCGCTGGTGGCGGGTCCAGAAACCCGACCTGGACCGCCATTCGTG
The DNA here is from genome assembly GCA_964442465.1 of uncultured Laspinema sp. Lineage (GTDB taxonomy): Bacteria > Cyanobacteriota > Cyanobacteriia > Cyanobacteriales > Laspinemataceae > Laspinema. The sequence continues at coordinate 2,785 of CAYUEH010000706.1, forward strand.
AGCGTCGCCTGAATGTTCCAGTCACTACCCCCACGCAGACAGAAGCTGCCTATGGTGCCGCCTTATTGGCCCGAATGCAGGACCGGGGGTGAGGTTTTGGTCTTTTCAGTTTTCGTCACGAGGAAGCCGTAACAAGGGCCGTTTGCGCCCCTGCCCCTGGTGGCGTAGCAGGAGGTAAAGCCTCCAATCACAACCGGATTGATGAATCCTGTTCGTAGTAACGACTTCAGTCGTT
>CAYUEH010000707.1:0-3016 GCA_964442465.1 uncultured Laspinema sp.
TCCCAAGATGGGCTTTGCAATTCCCATTGACAAGTGGCTGCAAGGATCCTTACGAGATTGGGCAGAAGCCTTGCTAGATGAATCTCGATTGCAGCAAGAAGGTTATCTCAACCCCCAGCCCATCCGGCAGAAATGGCAAGAGCATTTAGCAGGAAAACGAAATTGGCAATATTATCTCTGGGATATTTTAATGTTTCAATCTTGGTTAGAAACGAGTAAAACCGAGCCCCGGCAGGAGGAGAAATTCACTTGATAAACCTACCAGACGCCCCCTTTAAACTGTTATTATTTGTATTTATTCTTATCATTGCCTTTGCGCTCGGCATGGCATATGGTGATTTTTTGAGCTTAGTGCCTGCTTGGGGACATTACATTCTAGCTGTAGTTCCAGACAATGATATGTTAAGGGACTACAATATTGGCATGATGTGGGCTATAGCCCTGGGTTTCAGTATCCTACTATGGCCTGTACCAGAATCAGATAAACGCTGCTTACTCTGGTTGTGGTTGGCCAAATGCGCTGTCACCTTGGGTTTTATGCTGATTTATGAAAATGGCTTTGGGATTTTAGATGCCTATGGCTATTTTGCCGCATCACTTCGCGATGACTTTCCGTGGCAACAGGTCAGTATAGGCGGGTCTGGAACCACTAACATAGCTGTGATCGCTTGGGTGCACAACCAGATATTCCCAGCTTCATATCATGCATTAAAAGTCAGTTTTTCCATGATTGGCTTATTAGGAGTTTATTTATTTTATCAGTTTTTAATTTTACTCACGAATTGTACCAAACTAAAATGGTTATATTTGCTCGGTCTTTATCCCTCTATTTTGTTTTGGTCTTCAATTTTAGGAAAAGATCCAATTGTATTTTTGGGGATATCTATATACTGTTACGGAGTTTTAAAATGGTACAAATCCCAAAACTATAGTTATATAGTTTTCGCGATTTCCGGAGTCTGGCTTGCCATTTTTATCCGAATTTGGCTAGGAGTCATTTTATTATTTCCTTTAATGGTTTTTGCCGTGGTATCCACCCGGAGTTTTATTGCTCGATTAGTCATGGCTGGATTAACGGTGGCATTATTTCTCGTGATGGTTAATCAGTTTAGTTCCTACTTTGCTGTAGAAAGTTTGGAGGAGATGGTTTCTACTGTGGATACCTTAGCTCAAGGACAAGCAACGGGTGGTTCTGCTCAAGATATACCCAGATTTTTCAATGTTCGTGACATGATAACATTTTTTCCAATCGCTCTATTTACCACATTGTTCCGTCCTCTGCCCGGTGAATTGATGACTCCTTTCGGTTTATTAGCTGGAATAGAAAATTTTATCCTGCTTATTTATTTTGTAGCTGCTATTCGGCGAACTCAATGGGAAACCTGGCGCGAAACCCCAGTCATGTGGATTGTTCTCCTAATTTTAACCTGGGCTAGTCTATACGGGTTTTTCTCATCCTCAAATTTAGGAGCTGCCGTTCGGTTTAAATTACAAATTTTGCCTGTCTTACTGTGTTTGGTAATCCATTTAAGGGTTATATCAGAACGGCATAAAATCACAAAATCAACTCAGTATGCTAGATAATTACCGTAGATTATGACTGCATGAGGTTAGAGAATGGCCCCCCCTGAATATAAAATTCTTCACATCCAAAAAGTTGCTGGCATTGCGGGATCTGAAAATCATTTATTAACTTTGCTACCTAAACTCCGTGAATATGGCTACCAGCCAACAATGCTCGTGCTGGCCGATAAAGAAGATCGTCCTGATCCTTTTATCGAACAAATGCGGTCAATAGGAATTCGCACGGATATTCTTTTGATGCGTGATGATGCCGATCCACTCTTGATTCTGCCTTTGGTTGGATATCTTCGACGAAATTGTTTTGATTTAATCCACACTCACCTTTTTCATGCCGATATCTATGGAACTTTAACTGCCGGATTGGTAGGTATTAAACATCGCATTTCAACGCAACACGGATTTTCTCCTTGGCGCGAGCAAAGATTATATGGATTGCTTGATCGCATAGCAGCTTCACAGCAGCAGCAAATTATCACCGTATCAAAAGAGATCGGGAAATGGTTGGTGGAAGTAGAAAAGCTTCCGGCTGAAAAAATGCGAACGATCCATCATGGGATAGATCTCGAACAGTTGTACTCTAAGACTCAAGTAAGTCAAGAACTGGTCAATGTCGGCAGACCAGTTATTGGAACGATCAGCCGTCTCCTAGACTGGAAAGGACTTGACTTTCTACTTTCAGCTTTTGAGCGCTGCCTAGAAAAATACCCGCAAGCTTCGTTAGTAATCGCGGGCGATGGCCCGGAACGCTTTTTTCTCGAACAACAAGCCCATGCGTTGGGGATTGCAGAGAAAGTTTATTTCCTCGGACACCTGCCTCACTCCAGGATTGGTTCCCTCATCCAGACTTTCGATATATTTGCGTTTCCTAGTTTTGGAGAAGGATTTGGTATTGTGTTACTAGAAGCTATGGCTTGGGGAAAACCAATAGTCGCTTCAAATGCCATGTCAATTCCGGAAATTGTAATTCACGGAAAAACTGGATTACTTGTGGCACCACGAGATTCGGATGCTTTAGCGCAAGGATTACTGAAACTGATAGAAAGCCCAAGTTTATGCCAGCAATTTGGTTCCGCTGGGCGTCAAAGATTGGAACAAGAGTTTACTGTAGATATCATGGTACAAAAAACGATCGCAGTTTACGATGAAGTATTAGGGATTTCCCGAGTAACATGAAAAATATCGGTTGGGAACGAATCCAGTTTTATTCTCTATTGCTATCAGTCTTGATTTTAATCTACCTTTAATCAATTTAAACTTACTATGCTTTCTTCCTCCCCTCCCCCCCCCATCCGCGTGATGCGAATTATCGCTCGTATGAATGTGGGTGGCCCTGCCACTCATGTTACTTTACTGAATGAAGGATTAACTCATCTCGGGTATGAGTGTCTGTTAGTGACTGGGATGGAAACCAGTCGTGAAGGGACGCTCAAAG
>CAYUEH010000708.1:0-158 GCA_964442465.1 uncultured Laspinema sp.
AGGAATAAATGTTTAGTTCCATGGGGGGAGCCAGAGGAATAAATGTTTAGTTCCACGGGGGGAGCCGGAGGAATCCATGTTTAGTTCCACGGGGGGAGCTTGGAAAGTCCCCCTTATCAAGGGGGATTTAGGGGGATCCTCCATAGACTTCACCCACA
>CAYUEH010000708.1:258-3015 GCA_964442465.1 uncultured Laspinema sp.
GGCTATAATCACATCCCTGTTATGTTTCCAGGGCTTCAAAAATGGTGGCTAAAATAGTAAAAGTCCCCCTTATCAAGGGGGATTTAGGGGGATCCTCCATAGACTTCACCCACAAGAGAAAGGCTATAATCACATCCCTGTTATGTTTCCAGGGCTTCAAAAATGGTGGCTAAAATCGTATTGGAAAATAAAAATCCTTCGGGATCCGAGAGTCGGATCGCACCGGATGGGGGCAGAGTGGGTCCAACATCTAGCCCTGCCGAGAGAGAGTGAACCTTGACCCAGCCTTGGCGATAATAAGGGAGGAGGCACTGCCAAAGCTGACGGAGGCGATCGCCCCCAAACTGCTGGGTGAAGCGCGCAATATCAATTCCTTCGGCTAACCGCAATCCCAACATCAAGGTTTCTAACAACACTTCATCCCCTGGCGTTTCCGGGATAGAAAGGACTCCCCCACTGCCTTGCCACTCCTGCACCCAAGCATAATACTCCCGCCTAGTCCGGGGACGAGTGAACCGTTGGCCCCCCAGATAACTCGCGGCCCCCATGCCAAATCCATAGCAAGGGCGATTTTCCCAATAGACGCGATTATGGCGACATTGATAGCCCGACTGCGCATAATTCGAGACTTCATAATGTTCATACCCTGCTGCCGTGAGGGTCTCAACTGCCACCCGATACATTTGGGCGCTAATCTCGTCCGTGGGTAACGGAGAAACCCCCGGTTGATAAGTCCGGGAAAAGGCGGTCCCCGCTTCTACAATTAAGTCATAGCTAGAAATATGAGTCGGATTGAGGGCAACTGCCTGATTCAGGGAGTCTTGCCACTGTTCTAAGGTTTGGTGAGGCAGTCCTGAAATCAAATCCAGACTAAAATTCTTGATTCCCACCTCGCCAATCACTTCAACGGCAGTAAAAATATCTCTCCTGCGGTGCGATCGCCCACAGTCCGCCAATAACTCATCCTGAAACGCCTGGACTCCCAGACTCACCCGATTAATTCCGGCATGGGAATATCCCCGGAGGTGGTCCCGGTCAAAGGTCCCCGGATCCATCTCTATCGAAATTTCTGCATCGCCAGCAATTCCAAACCGGCGATCGAGAGTCGCCAAAATTCGACTCAACTGGGATACGGATAACAGAGACGGCGTACCCCCTCCAAAAAACACTGTGGACAGGGGCTGACCCCAAATCGGACTGTTCTCAATTTCCGTAATTAGCCAATCCACATACTCGACAATCGTGCCGGAGTCCTCCCCCTGCTTGCGATCGCCTACCACCGATACCGGAAAATCGCAATAAAAACAGCGACGACGACAAAACGGAATATGCAAATAAGCAGACCTGGGGATCTCCGGGATCATTGATTCAGTCGATTCTGTAGCCACTATGGATGCCTTAAATTCGGGTTAAAACTGCATCTCCCCCTTGGGAGGTGACTTCGGAAACAGAGACGCCCAACTATAGAACAGCAGAAAACTTAATAGTATAATCAAGATGTCTTTCTAAAATCAACTCAATCAGCGGTCTTCAAAAAATGTCGGGACAACATTCCTGAAAAGGGTTCCCCGGCATGGACAACCTTGAGTTGAAACCTTACTCTTTTGAGTTGATCAATCATGCTTAATGCAATCATCATTCTCTCATTCATTCTAGCAGCGGCGGGGATCGGTTTCTACAGCATAGAACTGCTACCCGCCTCGGCGATCGCCCAGGTCTCTAATCTGGATGGGTTGCGATCGGTCACCACCGGGTTTGCCGCCTTGGTCGGGGGGGCCGTCGGTCTCGCGGTGCAAACCACTTACCGACGGATGGAAAAGCAAGTTCGGCAAATGCCGATTGATATGCTGATTACCCGGGCGATCGGTCTCGTCATGGGTCTCCTGGTGGCCAACTTAATGCTGGCCCCCGTGTTCTTGCTGCCGATTCCCCGGGAATTTGGATTCATCAAACCCCTCGCCGCCATCCTCGGTAGCGTGATGTTTGCCTTTTTGGGCGTCACCCTCGCTGATGCTCACGGTCGCGCCTTCCTGCGCCTGATTAACCCCAATAGTCTCGAATCCATGTTAGTCGCTGAAGGGACCCTCAAACCTGCGGCGACGAAAGTCCTCGATACCAGTTGCATTATCGATGGTCGCGTGGAGACCCTCCTCGCCACCGGGTTTTTAGAAGGACAAATCCTCGTTCCCCAATTCGTGTTGCAGGAATTGCAAATGGTGGCGGATGCCTCCAACGACCAAAAACGGGTCCGGGGTCGTCGCGGACTTGATGTCCTGAATCGGATTAAGGAAACCTACGCCGAACGCATCGTCATCCATCCCGCAGACTATGAGGACCTGCAAACCGTGGATGCGAAATTGGTCCGGTTGGCCCAAGAAATTAATGCCACCCTGCTCACCAATGACTATAATTTGTCCAAAGTCGCTACGGTGCAAAAGGTGTTAGTGCTGAATATCAACGACTTGACCCAGGCGGTGCGTCCGGTGTATCTCCCCGGAGACAGTCTCGACCTGAAAATTCTCAAAGAAGGCAAGGAAGAGGCCCAGGGAGTTGGATATTTAGATGATGGCACAATGGTAGTTGTGGAAGAAGGCCGCAAATATATCGGTGACCAGTTGCGAGTTGTTGTTACGTCTTCCTTACAAACTGCTGCCGGTCGGATGATTTTTGCCCGTCCTCATGCTTCAATGGTGGCCTAATGGGCTATGGCCGAGGGTAACAATTTAAACCGGCGATCGGGCTGTCCCTGTTCTCTAT
>CAYUEH010000709.1:0-3008 GCA_964442465.1 uncultured Laspinema sp.
TTACATTTAGATTATGCGATTTTTGCATGATTGGGAAGGGAACCACGGATTTCACGGATTTTCACGGAGTAGGAGGAGGAGAAGGGATGGATTTTGAGGCATTTTTTCAAGTTCACTCCAATTTGCCTAGGGAAGGGCCCGGAAGTGATGAGGCGACGCGGGAGGCGCTTCGCCGGTTGCCTCCGTTGCCGCGATCGCCTCGGGTTTTGGACCTGGGGTGTGGTCCCGGACGGCAGAGTTTGGTGTTGGCGCAGGAGTTGAATGCGGCAGTGATAGCGGTGGATTTGCATGAACCGTTTCTGCGGCAGTTAGAAGAGTCGGCGAGACAAGCGGGACTGGGCGATCGCATCACGATTCGACAAGCAGATATGGGGGCGTTAGAGGACCCTCCAGGCAGTTTTGACCTGATTTGGTCAGAAGGGGCCATCTATCTCCTGGGGTTTGCGAATGGATTGCGCCTATGGCGTCCCCTGTTGCGGGACGGGGGACTGGTGGGGGTGAGTGAATGTACTTGGATTCAGGACAATCCGCCTCGGGAAGTCAGGGAATTTTGGCAAGCAGAATATCCAGAAATGATGACAATTGAGGATAATCTTCAAATAGCAAGGGAGGCGGGGTATGAGGTGTTGGAACCCTTTATTTTACCGCGATCGGGGTGGGATGAATATCTAACCCCAGTTAGCGATCGCGTCCAACAGTTACGCGCCTCGGGCAATCTTACTCCAGAATTATCCCAAGTCCTCACCGAAACTGAACGAGAAATCGACATCTGCGATCGGTATGGGGAATTTTTTGGGTATGTCTTTTATTTGATGAAAAAGCAACAACAACCGGCGGGGGATAAATCCCCCGCCTAACAGCTTAAGTCGGTTAAAACCGACTAAAAACATGAAATCATAAGATTTTGGACTTCAGTCATTCTCTTATGTTCGTAGTAACGACTTCAGTCGTTCTTTTATGTTCGTAGTAACGACTTCAGTCGTTATCTTCTCTTATGTTCGTAGTAACGACTTCAGTCGTTCTTTTATGTTCGTAGTAACGACTTCAGTCGTTATCTTCTCTTATGTTCGGTGTTTTTAGTCGGTTTCTAACCGACTAAAGCTATTAGGCGGGGGTTTTAACCCCCGCCGGGTATTGACCCATCATCCACCCCCTAATCATCGCACTTGTAAAGTCCGCAATCGATTGAGGGCCGCAGCGAATTCCAGAGGACGAAACCGCACTAAATCCCCTTCCGGAAAGCGGGTTAATACATCTAATCCCTGTTGATCAATATCCGCCATCACCCGATCGAGAATTTCCCGCAACGATCGCCTGCCATCCATGTAGCGGTCCTTGCCATACACCATTGCCGCCGCGATCGCCCGTAATTGTCCCGGGTCCACAATTTGCTCAACGGCAGTTAAATCAATGTCTTCCACACCAAAGCGCACTTCATCCACATCGCGCACCTTCAGACGCACATCCCGTTTCCCGGAACTCGGGTCCAGACTGTTGGGAATGGGGATGCGGTTGGGGATGCTTCCGAACTCTTGTCCCCCTTCCGATTGCCGACCCGTGGCATATTCTGCCGCCACTGCTTTAGCGCGATCGCTGACATCGTAGGCGACAAAATTGTCCATTGCCACCGCGCGATCGGCCACATCAAAATAATCCCCACTGCCGCCCATGACTAAAATGGTTGAGACGCCCAGAGTAGTCAGGGATTTAATTTTATCAATAAACGGGGTAATCGGTTCCTTTTCTTTAGCAATTAACGCTTGCATCCGGCGATCGCGAATCATGAAATTCGTCGCTGCCGTATCTTCATCCACCAATAACACCGTTGTTCCCGCTTCCAATGCTTCCATAATATTAGCAGCTTGTGACGTACTGCCACTGGCATTTGCTGTCGAAAACTGTTGGGTAGAACGACCTTGGGGTAAATGATTGATAAAGGGTGAAATATCAACTCCGACGACGCTGCGACCATCTTCTGCGCGGATTTTCATCGCCCCGGGATCGGTGATCGCAAATTCTCGACCATCGCCGGGAATGTGATTATAAACCCCGACTTCGATCGCCCGCAGTAAGGTGGATTTGCCATGATAACCCCCTCCGACAATTAGGGTAATGCCGGTGGGAATTCCCATGCCGGTAATTTTACCGCGATTGGGACAGTTAAATTCGACTTGTAATGACTCCGGAGAGACAAAGGGAATCGCTTCGGTGGCAGTTAATGGGCGATCGTCTACCCCACTGCGTCGGGGTAAAATAGCACCATTGGCAATAAAGGCGATTAAATTCTGTTCTTTGAGGCGATCGCGCAACCAGTCCGCATCTTCAATGGTTTCCACCTGGGTGCGAATTTTCGCTGCATTCAGATTGCGGTAAAACAGTGCTTTTTCGACAATTTTGGGAATATCATCGCAGAGCATTTCGGCGGCCAAATGCCCCAAAATCCGCCGTCCTTGGGCCGGGAGTCCTACATTAAAGCGAATTTCTACCCAATCTGAATTGATGGCAGCGCAACTGCGTTCTAGGACCTCTTGGGTCACCCGGGCGATCGCAATTTGACCGCTTTTCCCCGTTCCCCGTCGCGTCGAAACCTGCCTTGCCGCCTGAGAAAATTCCCGCGTTAGATAATCCCCCAGGGCAATATTCCGACTGGCAGAGTGATATAATTCCCCAGGAAAACCCGCCACCGATTGCGGCACTCGCACCGAAAGTTTACTCGGTGAAGCAAACGGGTCTCCCTGAACATAATCGATAGATAGCGTAAAATCCGGGAATTCGTAGCGACCCTGGATATCTTTATACGCCTTATAACTTCGGCCATCCAATTGATTTAACTGCTGTCGTAACCGTTGATATTGCATGATTGTCCCAAAAAATAACCCCTAATTAGAGCCATGAATTTCGGAGTAGCCGAAATTCACCCTCCCAGTCACCATTATCCCACACTATGAACCGTTAATTCCAAATTCAATGTTCGCAGTAACGACTTCAGTCGTTCTCCTCTTTGTTCG